>DAIODV010000067.1:1225-13236 GCA_036746615.1 Mycobacterium sp. | reverse complement strand
GCCACCCGCCGAACGTGCGCTGGTCGACGAAGCTCAGCGTCGTCCCGTCGTCGAGAACGGCCGCGATGCGCAGGTGCTTAGCGTTGGGCACCGTCCCGAGCAGCATCTGGCCGCTCATGCCGAGGTGGACCACGAGCGCACAGTCGCCCCCATCGAGCGTGAGCCACAGGTATTTTCCGCGCCGATCGGTGCCGGTGATCTGGGCGTCTAGCAGCCGTGCGGTCAGGTCGGCGGGGCCGGCCTCGTGCCGACGCACTGCGCGGGGGTGATGCACGCGGACGGCGGTGATGGTCCGGCCCACCACATAGGCCTGCAAGCCGCGCCGCACCACCTCAACCTCGGGTAGTTCGGGCATCAGAAACCAATGTCACGCGGTGTCGAGCACGCTCAGCGTTTTCCACGCCGCGGCTGCGGCATGTTGCTCGGCTTCCTTCTTGGACCGGCCCACGCCCGACCCATAGTCGGTGTCGGCCACTTTCACGACCGCGGTGAACTCTTTGTGATGATCAGGACCGGTCGAGGTGACCTGATACGACGGCGCGCCCAGGCCGCGGGCTGCGGTCAGCTCCTGCAAGCTGGTCTTCCAGTCCAGTCCGGCGCCCAGCGTGGGGGCGGCGTCCAGCAACGGACCGAACAGCCGCAAGATCACGTCTCGCACGGTGCCCATCCCGTGGTGCAGGTAGATCGCGCCCAGTAGCGATTCCATGCTGTCCGCCAGGATGCTGGATTTGTCGGATCCGCCGGTGTTGATCTCGCCGCGCCCCAACAGCAGATAGGTGCCCAGCCCTTGCTCGGTGAGCTTGCGCGCGACTTCGGCCAGCGCCTGAGTGTTGACGACGCTGGCCCGTAGTTTGGCCAGATCGCCCTCCGAGCGGTCGGGGTGGCGGTGGAACAACTCGTCGGTGACGGTCAGGCCCAGAACTGCGTCACCGAGAAACTCCAAGCGCTCGTTGGTGGGCAGGCCGCCGTTCTCGTAGGCGTAGCTGCGATGGGTCAGCGCCAAGGTCAGCAATTCGTCGGGCAATTCGACGCCGAGCGCGTCGAGCAGCTCATTCACTGCGGCTCCCGTCGTTTTCCGGCCGCACCATCGCAGCCAGTTTGGCCCAGCGCGGGTCGATCTCATCGTGGTGATGACTGGGCCCGGCGGTCGCCAGCGCGATGCCGCAATGCGGGCACAGCCCGGGGCAGTCCGGCTGGCACACCGGCGAGAACGGTAGTTCCAGTCCCACCGCGTCGATGATCGGCTGCTCGAGATCGACGAAGTCGCCGACGACCCGACCGACCTCGTCTTCCTCGGTGGTCGCGTCGGTGATGCTGTCCGGATAGGCGAAAAGCTCGGTTAGCCGAACTTCTACCTGCCCGCTGAAAGGCGTTAGGCAGCGGGAACATTCGCCGGTGGTGGGCGCCGTCAGCGTCCCGGTCACCAAGACGCCTTCGGACACCGACTCGACTCGCAGATCGAGCTGCAACGGCGCGCCGGCCTGGACTCCAATCATTTCCACACCGATGCGCGACGGAGTGGGCACGACGTCGTGCAGGGGAAACATTGCGCCGGGGCGCCGTCCCAACCGCGCGATGTTGACTGCTAGCGGCGATCCCGGACGCGGCTGCGCCGATTGTTTGTGCTGCCGGGCCATAGCCGCAATCCTACGGGCGGCGCTGTGTCGCCTTGTGTCGCAGGTGGCGGGGCTACCGCTGCGCGTAGTCGTGCACGCCCGCCGCCGTCCGCAACTGATGGCGGCCGCGGTTGACCGAGCGCAGGGTGCTGTTGAGGTGCTCCTCGAACTCGGCCAGCTTGCTGTCGACGTAGATGTCGCATTCGCCGCGCAGCCTGTCGGCTTCGGCGTGCGCCGCGTCGATGAGCCGAGAAGCCTCAGCTTTGGCCGATTCGACGACCTCGGTCTGGGAGACCAGGCGCTGCTGTTCTTTGATGCCTTCTTGCACAGCCTTCTCGTAGGAGATATTGCCGTTTTCGACAAGTCGATCGCACTCCGACTTGGCGCGACCCGTGGTCGCCTCGTATTCGCGTTTTGCCGCAGCCGCGATCCGGACCGACTCCTCACGCGCTTCAGAAACCATGCGTTCGCTGTGCTGGCGCGCCTCGCCCACCATCCTGTCGGCCTGCGCTTTCGCTTCGGCCAAGATCCGGTCGGCTTCCGCCCGGGCGTGGTTGAGCATCGATTCCGACTCGGTGTTCGCCGAGGACATCACCGAGTCGGCATGCGCCTTGGCCTCCTGCAATAGCGAATCGCGGGCGTCGAGCACGTCCTGGGCGTCATCCAGCTCGCCCGGGATCGCGTCCTTGATGTCATCGATCAGCTCGAGCACGTCACCGCGAGGCACCACGCAGCCTGCGGTCATCGGCACCCCACGAGCTTCTTCGACGATGGCGCCCAGCTCGTCGAGCGCCTCGAAAACTCGGTACACGGCAACATCCCTCCGGCATCGTTGTTGTTACCAGTGTGCCTGGTGTTGCGGCTGTGACTGGGTTGCCGGGCCCGGTGTGTCGGACATTAAACGACCGAAACCATGCCACTTACCTGCACACTTGGCGTCATTATGTCGGGTCGGGCAGATTTGCCGCAATCGTGGATGGGCACGCCGGTGCCATCCGGTTGGCGCTAGGTCCCCTGGGCGTCTATTGATTGATGCAAGCCACAGCGGGCGAACGGCCGAAATTGGAGGATCTAGTGGTAACCGAAGCGGTGAGAGCGGTCGGGCACGCGTTGGCGCTTGCGGGGTCGATGACCTGGGAGATCTTGTGGGCGTTGATTGTGGGTTTCGCGCTGTCAGCGGTGGTGCAGGCCGTCGTGCGTCGATCGACCATCGTGGCTCTGCTGGGTAACGACCGGCCGCGCACCCTGGCTGTTGCCGCGGGACTGGGCGCAGCGTCCTCGTCGTGCTCGTATGCGGCGGTGGCTCTGGCGCGGTCGTTGTTCCGCAAGGGCGCCAACTTCACCGCGGCCATGGCCTTCGAGATCGGTTCGACCAACCTGGTGGTCGAGTTGGGCATCATCCTGGCACTGCTGATGGGCTGGCAGTTCACCGCGGCGGAGTTCGTCGGCGGCCCACTGATGATCGTGGCGCTCGCTGTGCTGTTCCGGCTTTTCGTGCGCTCGCGCCTCGTTGACGCCGCCCGCGAGCAGGCAGAGCTCGGGTTGGCCGGGTCGATGGAAGGCCATGCAGCGATGGACATGTCGGTGCAGAGCGAGGGCTCGTTTTGGCGGCGGTTGCTCTCCCGGGAGGGCTTCACATCGGTGTCACACGTGTTCGTGATGGAGTGGACCGCGATCCTTCGTGATCTGATTCTCGGGCTGTTGATCGCAGGCGCGATTGCGGCCTGGGTACCCGAATCATTCTGGCAGCACTTCTTTTTTAGCGATCACCCTGTTGTGTCGGCGCTGTGGGGACCGATCGTCGGCCCCATCGTGGCGATCGTCTCGTTCGTCTGCTCGATCGGCAATGTGCCCTTGGCCGCGGTGCTGTGGAACGGCGGCATCAGCTTCGGCGGCGTCGTCGCGTTCATCTTCGCCGACCTGTTGATCATTCCGATCCTGAACATCTACCGGAAGTACTACGGCACTGCGATGATGCTGACGTTGCTGGGTACGTTTTATGCCGCGATGGTCGCAGCCGGCTACCTTGTCGAATTGATCTTCGGCGCAACAAATCTCATTCCTGCGCAACGAGCCGCAACGGTGATGCAGTCCGAAATCTCCTGGAACTACACCACGTGGCTCAACATCATCTTTCTCGTCATCGCGGCAGTGCTGGTGATCCGCTTCGTCGCGACGAACGGCATCCCAATGCTGCGCATGATGGGCGGCTCCCCTGACGCCGAACATGAGCATCACGATCACACTCACGAGTGCCACTAGCGGGGCTATTCTGGCCCGCGGGGCGGTGGATCGCCGTCATCATCGCATTGAGACCTATCTGGTGAAGGGACCATGACAACGCCGTCGGCGCAGCCACAGCCCGATAACTACCTACCACCACCCGGCGGTCCGCGGCCGCCGGCCGATATCGGTCGGCTACTGCTTCGCTGTCACGACCGGCCGGGCCTGATCGCCGCGGTCAGCAACTTCCTCGCCCAGGCCGGCGCCAACATCATTTCGCTGGATCAGCACTCCACCGCGCCGGAGGACGGAACATTTCTGCAGCGGGCCATCTTTCATCTGCCTGGCCTCACTGCCGCGATCGACGACCTGGAGCGCAAGTTCGCTACCACTGTCGCCGACAAGTTCAATATCGACTACCGCTTCACCGAGGCCGCCAAACCGAAGCGCGTGGCGATCATGGCGTCGAAGGAAGATCACTGCTTGCTAGATCTGTTGTGGCGCAACCGTCGCGGTGAACTTCCGATATCCATTGTCATGGTGATCGCCAACCATCCCCATCTCGCTGAGCACGTACGGCCTTTCGGTGTGCCCTTTGTACACATCCCGGCCACCCGCGACACTCGCGCCGAAGCCGAACAGCGTCAACTCCAGTTGCTGGCCGGCAACGTCGATTTGGTGGTGCTCGCCCGCTATATGCAGATCATCAGTCCAGAGTTTCTCGATGCGATCGGCTGTCCGCTGATCAACATTCATCACTCGTTTCTTCCCGCCTTCACCGGTGCGGCGCCCTACAAGCGGGCGCGGGAACGCGGTGTCAAGTTGGTTGGCGCAACGGCCCATTACGTCACAGAGCTACTCGACGAGGGGCCGATCATCGAGCAGGATGTCGTGCGGGTCAACCACACCCACACCATCGACGACCTCGTGCGCGTCGGGGCAGATGTTGAGCGGGCGGTGCTTTCTCGCGCCGTGCTGTGGCACTGCCAGGACCGCGTGATCGTCCACGACAACCAGACCGTCGTCTTTTAACGTTGGCCTGCAAGCGCTCTCGTGTTCAACGAGCTGCGCTCGGGGGAGACGGGCATGTCGTCGGATCTTCAGCGGGCCGCTCCCCTGCCCGATACAGAAGTGTCTTGAGCTCGTGTCGTTCGGCCGGACTCAGGTGCGCCAATATCTTGTCCTCGGCCGCCTCAACGGCCGCTTCCGCACGCTTGAGCAGCGTCTTGCCCTTGCGGGTGAGCTGAGCGGGCAGCGCACGGCCTGACGGTGCCGTCTCGGGGCGGGTGACCGCGCCGATGTCTTCCAGCTCATGCAACACGAGGTTCATCGCCTGCGCCGTGACGTGTGTGTGGCGGGCAAGCTCGGCGCTGGTGCGGCCCGGATACGTCTCGAGAATGCGCAAGCAGACGAACTCCGGCAACCCGAGTCCGAGCGGTCGCAGTGCCGTCGTGGCCTCGGGTCGCAATCGCGCCATCAACCGGCGGACCAGAAAGCCCAGCGTTTGGTCCTCGATTTCGCTCATCCCGAACATGCTGACACGAATTTGCCCGGTCTGAGGCCCTGAACGCAGCGTGTCGCAGCTGATATCAAGTTCCTTGACACGCACGGACGGGCCGCGTATCAAGTAACTAGATATGCAGATTGGCGGCGGGCCGGAAGGCCAGTCGCCGTTACCTGAAGGAGAACACAGTGTTTGGTGGCGGATTTCCTGGCGGGCCCGGCTTCGGCGGCCCTGGATTTGGTGGGCCCGGCTGGGGCGGGCCCGGCTTCGGCGGACACGGTTTTGGTGGACACGGTTTTGGTGGACACGGTTTCGGTGGGCCCCGCAAGCGGGTAGTGGTCGGTACCGCCGCGCTACTGCTTGACGGGCCGGCGAACGCAGCCCAGGTAGTGCAGCGCGTTTCCGAGGCAACCGACGGCGCTCTGACTCCCCCGGAGGGGATCGTCGAGCTCGCAATCGGGCACCTCGCGGGTCGCGGCTTCGTGACAGTCAGCGACGGGGTGGCCACGCTGACTGAGCAGGGCACCAATGTGTTGGCGTGGAAGGGCGTTACCAGTGCCGGCATTCGCGCACGGCTCGCTCAGGTCGCCAAGTTCGGCGACGTGATCAAGATCCGTTGGGGACTTGTCGAGCTGGCTGGGCTGGCGCGGACCATCGCCTGGTCGGGCACAGATGCGCAGAAGGAGAAACTCGCTGAAGCGCGTACCAAGGTCTTGGCCGCAATCACTGAAGCGAAGCAGTCACTGCACGGCGCGCTCGCCGAAAGCTAACGAAATAACCACCAGCGCGGCCGTATCTCCGCACGGTCGCGCTGGTGGCTTTCGGCTAGCGGGACCCGGCCTCGCGCAGCTTTTCCGCCAGCCGACGGTTCACCGGCTCCGGCAGCAACTCGGACACATCCCCGCCAAGCAACGCAACCTCTTTGGCAAGCGACGACGAGACGAACGAATACCGTGGCGTCGTCGCCACGAAAAAGGTGTCGACGCCGGCGACGTGCTTGTTCATTTGCGCCATCTGTAGTTCGTATTCGAAGTCGGTGCCGGTGCGTAGCCCCTTCACGATGGCCGTCATCCCGCGCGCGGTGACGAAATCGACCACAAGACCCTCACCGGCCTCCACCCGAAGATTGGGCAGATGCGTCGTCGACTCCTTGATCATCGCGATTCGCTCGTCGAGGTCGAACATGCCTTTTTTGGCGGGGTTGACCAGAATCGCCACGACCACTTCGTCGAACTGAGCCGCCGCGCGTTCGAAGACGTCGATGTGGCCCAATGTCACCGGATCGAATGATCCCGGGCAGACCGCGCCGCTCATTGCGATAAAGCTACACGTTGACTCACAGGCATTCGGCCAGCTCCAGACGGGTGTCGCCGTAAACCCGGTGCGGCCACGGGTCCCAGCCGTCGGGCCAGCTCAACTCCTGGCTGCTAGCCGCGCGCTCAATGACGGCGAGTGTGCCTTCCTGCGTCCAGCCGTGGGACGTCAGCGCGGCCAAAACCTTGTGGATCTCGGCGGTCTCGACGTCGTAGGGAGGGTCGGCCAACACCAGGTCGGCGGGCGCCGCGGCCCCGGCTGCCAGCACGACATCCACCGGCCCGCGCCGCAGTATCGCACCCGGCAAACCAAGGGTTGCGATGTTGCGCGCAATCACCGCTGCCGCACGGTGGTCCGACTCGACGAACAGCGCCGACGCGGCACCGCGCGAGAGCGCCTCCAGGCCCAGCGCACCCGATCCGGCGTATAGATCCACCACGGCCATACGGTTGACGTCGCGCCTGGCGGTGACGATGTTGAACAACGATTCCCGGACCCGATCGGTGGTCGGCCGGGTTCCCCGCGGCGGTACGGCAATACGCCGGCCGCCCGCGACGCCCCCAATGATGCGGGTCAGGCGAGCACCACCAGCAGATCGCCGCCCTCTACCTGAGCGGTGTCGGCCACCGCCACCCGCTCGATTGTCGCGTCGGCGGGAGCGGTGATCGGTGCTTCCATCTTCATGGCCTCGATGGTCGCGATGGTCTGGCCGACGCTCACCTTGTCGCCGACGGAGACCCCGACAGTCACGACGCCGGCGAAGGGTGCCGCGACGTGGTTGGGATTGGTCCGGTCAGCCTTCTCCGCGGCCTGAACCGTGGTGGCGATGTCGCGGTCGCGCACTTCCACCGGGCGCAGCTGGCCGTTGATGATGCACATCACCGTGCGCATGCCGCGTTCGTCGGGCTCCGAGATCGCTTCTAATCCGATCAGCAGCTCCACGCCGGGCTCGAGCTCCACGCGATGCTCCTCGCCTTGCCGCAGGCCGTAGAAGAATTGGTTGGCCGACAGCCGCGAGGTGTCTCCGTAGCTTTGCCGGTGTGCCTCGAATTCCTTTGTCGGGCCAGGGAAGAGCAGCCGGTTCAAAGTGGCTTGCCGTTTCTGCCCAGCCAGCGCAAGCGTTGCCTCGTCGTCGGGCGTCAGTTTCTGGACAGGTCGGGCCGGACCGCGGCCGGCCAGCGCCTTGGTACGCAATGGTTCGGGCCATCCACCGGCGGGATCACCCAGCTCGCCACGCAAGAACCCCAGCACTGATTCCGGAATATCGAATCGCCCTGGATCTGACGCGAATTCGTCTGCGCTGACTCCAGCGCCGACCAGCGCCAGCGCCAAGTCGCCGACCACCTTCGACGACGGAGTGACTTTGATCAGCCTACCCAGCACCCGATCGGCACCGGCATAGGCCTCTTCAACCTCCTCGAATCGGTCCCCCAGCCCCAGCGCTATGGCCTGCTGCCGCAAATTCGACAATTGGCCGCCGGGAATCTCATGGTGATAGACCCGTCCCGTCGGCCCCGGCAGCCCAGACTCGAAGGGCGCATAGACTTTTCGCAGCGCCTCCCAGTACGGCTCGAGCGCGCAAACAGCCGACAGCGACAAACCGGTGTCGCGCTCGGTGTGCGCGGCCGCCGCGACGATCGAGCTGAGAGCGGGCTGGCTGGTTGTTCCCGCCATCGGCGCGGCGGCACCGTCGACGGCGTCGGCACCGGCATGCCAGGACGCGACATAGCTGGCCAGCTGGCCGCCCGGTGTGTCGTGCGTGTGGAAGTGCACCGGCAGATCGAAGCGGCTGCGCAGCGCACCGATCAGTTTCTGTGCTGCTTGTGGCCGCAGGAGTCCGGCCATGTCCTTGATGGCCAGCACGTGCGCGCCGGCGTCCACGATCTGCTCGGCAAGCTTCAGGTAGTAATCGAGCGTGTAGAGCTGCTCCCCCGGGTCGGACAGGTCGCCCGTGTAGCACATCGCGACTTCGGCTATCGCAGAACCTGTTTCGCGCACGGCGTCAATCGCCGGGCGCATCGATTCGAGGTTGTTCAGCGCGTCGAAAATACGGAAGATGTCGATGCCGGTGGCCGTCGCCTCCTCCACGAACGCCGAGGTGACGAGCTCCGGATACGGTGTGTAGCCGACGGTATTGCGGCCGCGCAGCAGCATCTGCAGGCAGATGTTGGGCATCGCTTCACGCAGCGCGGCGAGCCGTTCCCACGGGTCCTCCTTGAGGAAGCGCAGCGCCACGTCATAAGTCGCGCCTCCCCAGCACTCCACCGAAAGCAGTTGCGGCATGGTGCGGGCGAGGTAGGGCGCGACTCTGACCAGGCCGCTGGTGCGTACGCGGGTGGCCAGCAGCGACTGGTGTGCATCACGGAAAGTGGTGTCGGTGACGCCTACCGCGGGCGAATCCCGCAACCAGCGCGCGAAACCCTCCGGCCCCAACTCAACGAGCCGCTGTTTTGAGCCCGGGGGTGGCGCGGCTTCCAGGTCGACGTCGGGCAGCTTGTCGTGCGGGTACAACGTCGAAGGTCGTGAGCCATGCGGCTTGTTGACAGTCACCTCGGCCAGATAGTTGAGGATCTTGGTGCCGCGGTCCGCCGATGACCGCGCCGTGAGCAGTTGCGGACGCTCGTCGATGAACGAGGTGGTGACGTGGCCGGCCTGAAAGTCGGGATCGTCCAAAACCGCTTGCAAGAACGGGATATTCGTCGATACGCCGCGGATGCGGAACTCCGCGATCGCGCGCCGGGCGCGACTCACCGCAGTATGGAAGTCCCGGCCCCGGCAGGTCAGCTTGACCAGCATTGAATCGAAGTGCGCGCTAATCTCCGCACCCAGATTGGTGCCGCCGTCCAGTCGGATGCCCGCGCCGCCCGGGCTGCGGTAGGCGCTGATCCGGCCGGTGTCGGGCCGGAACCCGTTGGCCGGGTCTTCAGTCGTGATTCGGCATTGCAGCGCCGCGCCATGCGGCTGGATGGTCTCCTGCCGCAGACCCAGATCATCGAGTGTCTCGCCTGAGGCGATGCGCAACTGGCTGGAGACCAGATCGACGTCGGTGATCTCCTCGGTCACCGTGTGCTCGACCTGGATACGCGGGTTCATCTCGATGAAGACGTAATGCCCGCGCTCGTCCAACAAGAATTCCACCGTGCCCGCACAGCTGTAACCGATATGACGGGCGAAAGCGACTGCGTCGGAGCAGATTTTGGCGCGCAGCTCCTCGGCCAAGTTCGGTGCGGGTGCTAGCTCGACGACTTTCTGGTGGCGGCGCTGCACACTGCAGTCACGCTCGTAGAGATGAATCACGTTGCCGTGCGTGTCGGCCAGGATCTGAACCTCGATATGGCGGGGGTTGATCACCGCCTGCTCGAGGTAGACCGTCGGATCACCGAACGCCGATTCGGCTTCGCGACTGGCAGCTTCGATCGCCTCGGGCAACGCGTCGGGATCGCTGACACGTCTCATCCCCCGGCCGCCACCTCCCGCGACGGCCTTGACGAACAGCGGGAACTGCATATCCGTTGCAGCGGAGACCAACTCCTCAACCGACGCCGACGGCGCCGACGAGGTGAGGACAGGCAGCCCGGCTTCTCGCGCGGCGGCGACCGCGCGAGACTTATTGCCGGTCAGCTGAAGGACTTTGGTGCTGGGGCCGACGAAGGTAATACCCGCGTTCGCGCAGGCAGCCGCGAGCTCGGGGTTCTCCGACAAGAACCCATATCCCGGGTAGACCGCATCGGCGCCGGAACGTATTGCCGTTTCGACGATTTCGTCGACCGAAAGGTACGCCCGCACCGGATGTCCGACTTCGCCGATCTGATAGGACTCGTCGGCCTTGAGGCGGTGTATCGAATTCCGGTCTTCGTAGGGGTAGATTGCGACGGTGCCGACGCCCAGCTCGTAGGCGGCGCGAAACGCGCGGATCGCGATCTCGCCGCGGTTGGCGACTAATACTTTCGAGATCACGCGCATCCCCTACCTAGTTTTTCTTACGCCAGCGTCGACCAGTAGTCCCAGAACCGGTCCAGAATCAGCAGAAAGACTGCGGTAAACCAGAGCGCCGCGATCGACCAACGCCAACGGTAGAGCTCACGCATTACCGCGCTGTTACGGCTTTCACCGGCCGGTGCGAACGCGACCGTGCTCACCACCACCAGCAGCGAGATGGTGACCACCCACACCACCATGCAGTACGGGCACAGCGCACCAATCCGGTACAGGCTTTGGTAGATCAGCCAGTGCACGAACCCGGCACCGGCCAGTGTTCCGGCTGCCAATCCGATCCAATACCACTGCGGCAACGGCACTTTCGCGAGAGCCAGGACGCCGGTGACGGTGACGACGGTGAACGCGGCAATACCGATGAGCGAGTTCGGGAAGCCCAGCACCGATGCTTGTGGCGTTGTCATTACCGATCCGCAGGACACGATCGGGTTGATGTTGCACGACGGCACATAGGACGGGTTGAGCAGAAGTTGGATCTTTTCCACTGTCAGCGTGGCCGAGGCGATTAGCCCAATCACCCCGGCGATCAGCACCCACCATGCGCTGGCCAGCGGCACCGGCGTGCCATGCCGGGGTGGCGAAGCCGAATCCTGCGCCGGCTCGCCAGCTTGCGCTGACACCTCGACTGTCACGACGCCGCGGGGGTCGCCGCATCGTCGAGGCCGGGGACATCCCCGACGATCTCTTTGACCTTGGCCACCAACGCCTCCGGCGTCGACCACTGGTAGTCCTGGCCATTGATCCGGACCGTCGGGGTGGCGTGAATGCCGGCAGCCGACGCCAATCCGTCGACCATCGGCAGGTACTTGCCGGCCTTGATGCAGTCCGGCACCTTGCCCACCACGCCGGCCTCGCGGGCCAGTTCGGTCAGTTTCGCGTTGTCGGGGAACTGGGTGCCGGTCTCCGACGGCTGAATTTCCTTGGTGTACAAGGCGGTGTGGAAACGCCGGAAGGCGTCGACCGATTCATCGGCGACGCAGTAGGCAGCGTTGGCGGCGCGCGATGAGTACTCCTGGTTCTGTGGGCGGCTGAGAAACCCGAGCATGTAGTAGTCGGCCGCGATGGCGCCGGTGTCGATCAGCTTCGACACCGTCGGTCCGAACGTGCGCTCGAAGTTTCCACACGCCGGGCAGAGGAAGTCTTCGTAGAAGACGATGTCCGCCTTGGGTTTGCCGTCTTGGGTGATCAGCTTGCTCGATGCCACACGCACCGCCCGCTCCGCACCGGAAGACACCTTCTTGTTGTGCGAGATCACGATGTAGCCGATCAGGACGACGGCGATCACCAGCACGACCGACGTAAGCCCGATCCTGACCAGCAGGTCGCGTCGGCGCCCGGCGGCATTCAGGTCGTAGCTG
>DAIODV010000067.1:0-1215 GCA_036746615.1 Mycobacterium sp. | reverse complement strand
CCTTTGGCGTCTTTGGCGCCCATGGGCTCGCTCACCCTCCGTACGTGTGTTGTCCGGCCGCGGCGCGGTCGGCGATAGCGTCTAAGCGTACCGGCGCCGGTAGTTCCTGGTCAGACGCGGCTGAGGTGAGCCCGCAACGCCGAAATCAACTCGGTGGTGGCGACCGCACAGCCGCCGCCGAGCTGGAACAAGTTGCCGAAGGCATGCGTCAGCGATCCCATGGAGCGCAGGTCGACGGCCGTACCGGCAGCGTGCAACGCGGCCGCGTACTGCTCGCCCTCGTCACGCAACGGGTCGAAGCCCGCGATCGCGATCAGCGCGGGCGGGAGACCCGACAAATTCTCGGCCAGTAGCGGCGACACTCGCGGATCGGCCGGATCGACACCAGAACCGTCCAGGTATTGGGCCTGGAACCAGTCCATGTCATGTTTTGTCAGGACAAAGCCGTCGGCGAACAGGCTCAGCGACCGGGTCTTGGCGGTGAAGTCGGTCGCCGGGTAGAGCAGCCACTGGAATACCGGGCTGGGCCCGTCGTCGTCGCGTGCCCGCTGCGATACCAGGGCAGCAAGGTTGCCGCCGGCGCTGTCGCCGCCGACGGCGATCTTGCCGGGAATCGCCCCGAGGTCGGCGGCGTGCTCGTGCGCCCACCGGAACGCCGCGTAGGCGTCGTCGCTGGCGGCAGGTGCGGGGTGCTCCGGCGCCAGCCGGTAATCGATTGACAGCACGTGCACATCGGCGTCGCGGCAGGTCAGCCGGCATAGCGCGTCGTGGGTATCCAGGTCGCCGATCGTCCAGCCGCCGCCGTGGTAGAAGACCAGCAGCGGCGCCGGCTCGTCGGTCGCCGGGTGGTAGTGGCGGGCCGCGATCTGGCTGGCTGGGCCGGGTATCGACAGCTCGGCCACCGCGACGTGGATCTGTGAGCCGGCGAACGCCAGGCTGAGCTCGCGTGCCTGGGCACGGGATCTAATCGGGTCGTCGCCGATGACCAAGCCGTTGATGCCGACCGCCCGCTGAGCCGACAGCATCAACTGCAACGTCGGATCTAGCGTGTTGCCGTCGATCGTCACCGAACGACCGCCGGCCAGCAGCCGCACGGCGGCGGTCGGCACCCAGGGAATGACCTTCACGCCGACGTTGGTCGCGGCGCTCTGCAGCCGACGGGTCCAACCCCTGGCTCCCCTTAGCGCTTTGACCTGCACGTCCGGCACGCCTGGC
>DAIODV010000066.1:0-13247 GCA_036746615.1 Mycobacterium sp. | reverse complement strand
TCGGACATAGATCCCGTCGAGATCAATGCAGGGCAGTGGTATTTGCGTGCGCTGCGCGCAGATGACCGCATCGATGATCGTCCTGCGCTTGCCGAGCTGGGGGTAGTCGACCCCGATTACGTCGCGCAGTGTGCGGCGTCGTGGTCAGCCGACACCAGCTACTCATGGGCGGTGTGCGAAGTGACGACGGGCGAGCTGTTGGCGGAGGTGACGCTCGACCCGAACAACGGTGAGATCGCAACCCGCGCGCGCGCCGGGCAAGCCGAAGCCGCGGGCGCCGCCACCGAATCAGTGCAGCGGTTCGCTGCTGAACTGGGTTTCTTAGAAGCGACCTGAAGGTCCGCTAAAGATCGTTGTAGGCCCCCAGCAGCCGGAGTACTGTTCAAAGAAGGTTGAGTTCACAGCCGCCCGGAACAACGTTAATTGACGTAGAGGGAGGCTCGTTCTCCCGGTCTCTCTCCGCGCGCGGCCTAACCGCTTGACGTGATCCCTCAGCAAGATTGCTTGACGACTGATGGAGTCACCCTAATGTTTCCCATACGACGCCCGACTTCAGTTCCCAACCTTCGAGATATCGATCCCCCAATTCGGCCCGAGCCGTGGGAAAACCACAGTGCCCGGTTTACCGCGCAGTGGGGTTCGTCGTCGGTAGTGATCACGGCTCACGGTGAGCTCGACGCTTCCAACGCCAATGAGCTCGCCGATTACGTTGCGCGTTGCGCAGCCCATGCCGACTCGGTAATCGTGAACTTAAGCGGCCTGGATTTCTTTGGCACTGCAGGCTTTTCAGCGCTGCACACCATCAACGTCCGATGCGCGGGCGCCCATGTGCGCTGGGCCCTTGTGCCAAGCAAGGCAGTGTCCCGGTTGCTGCGGATTTGCGACCCGGACCACGCCCTGCCGCTGGCAAAATCGGTGCCGAACATCCTGGACGAAGACGAAGAGCCCCGACGGCTATTCCAACTCGTCCCGCAGCCGCGCTAGCGATTTCGCGAGCAACCGCGAGACGTGCATCTGTGAAATACCGACGCGCTCGGCGATCTGTGTCTGCGTCATCGACTCAAAGAACCTGAGTACCAACACAGTTCGCTCCCGCTCCGGCAACCCGTCAAGTAGCGGACGCAGCGCCTCGCGGTTCTCGATCCGCTCGAGACCGGCGTCCACATCGCCAAGCGTGTCGGCGATGGCCCGGGCGTCGTCGTCGCCGCTGCTGGCGCCGCTGTCGATGGACAGCGTGTTGTAGGAGCTCCCCGCCACCAAGCCCTCGATAACTTCGGCGCGGTCCATATCGAGTTCGACGGCAAGTTCCGACGCGGTCGGTGCTCGGCCGAGCCGCTGCGAAAGATCGGCAGTTGCTGTCCCGAGCCGCAAGTGCAGTTCTTTCAACCGCCGCGGAACCTTGACCGACCAGCTGTTGTCCCGGAAATGCCGACGGACCTCCCCCATGATGGTGGGCACCGCAAACGAGACGAAGTCCGAGCCGGCATCGATGTCGAAACGGGCCACGGCGTTGACCAGTCCGACGCGCGCGACCTGAACCAAGTCGTCGCGTGGTTCCCCGCGGCCCTCGAAGCGGCGGGCGATGTGATCGGCCAACGGCAGGCAGCGCTCGACGATCTTGTCCCGATGCCGCTGAAACTCCGGTGAGTCGCCGTCGAGAGAGGCCAACTCACGGAACATGTCCGGAACGTCAGCGTATTCGTTGGGACGAGATGCCGAACCGCCGACAGCTCGCGATGTCACCGGTCAGAGCCCGCCCGTCGGGTCGTCAGCGTGACGCCGAAAACACCACGCCCGCCACCGGGGTCGTTACCGTCGTGGAAAGTCTGAACGTCGTCGGTCAATGAGGTCAGCACGTGCCAGCTGAAGCTACCTGGAGTGACCACGTCGTAGTTGTCACACATCGCCGACGCCTCGACCACCAATTCGTCGTCTCGCGGATCGACGACGATGGCCAATGTGGCATCCGGGATCGCCGAGCGAATCAACCGGGTGCACACCTCGTCGACGGCCAGCCGTAGGTCGGCGACTGCATCGAAATCGAGATCCTCAAACGTCCCGACGGCCCCGACCAACGTGCGCAGGACCGCCAGATTCTCCAGCCGCGCCGCAACCCGCAATTCGATCGCGCGGTCGCCGCGTTGCTGGTGCGTATCTTGCTTTTCAGCAGCGGTCATCGGGCCTCCCGGCAGTATTTGACTGACCCTACCCTTGGGCTCAAGCCGGTTAGCCACGATCACCGCCGGGTACTAGGTAGCCCATGCGGTGATGTTCGGATGACCGGGGTACCGAGGCAGGCACCGGCGTCTTCAAGCTCATCATGGTCTACAGCTGATACCCACTAGCCTCGGCGAATAAAACTCGCCTGATCCAGCCGAAGGTGAGCCTCATGCACGATAGCGACCGCTTTTCCGACGAGACTCCTATTGCCGACGCCGTCGAGCAGGAGCAGGAAACCGCGCCCGAACCCACCGACTCCGATCGGGACGCTCCCCCGGTGGAGACGGACGCGTCGGACTGGCAAGAACAGCACCAGGAAATCGTCGGCGCCGACGACGACCGCGAAGAGTACCGCGATTAGCTAGCGGGCCGCTGACGCGGAACCTCGGGGTGTGCGTCGTACCAGCGGTCTTCGATTCTGCGTACGCGCCGGTGCTCGGCCGCTAGCCACGCCAGACCGAACGTCATCGCCGCGACGGCGATGACACCGGTTGTCATGCCCTGGCTTGGGTGCCCGGTCCCGAACGCTGCCAGACAACCCACGACGGCGAGCACGCCCGCCACGACTAGTAGATAGCCGGGCCAGCGCAACACATCGATCATCGACTCACCTGCGTGTGACCGTGTCGTCCGCACATGGTCGACGGGGTCACGATAGGTATCACCCATGACTCACCTTCTCCCAACCTCGTGGGCGGTACTTACCACGGTAGAACGCGCAAAGACGGCCCGGAAGTACTCTTCAGGAGATTGCCAGCAGTCGTTCAGCCAGCCAGAACAGGTCCTGCGATCGCGGGCGCGCCCATCGTCAGCGTCATCAGCATGAGCATCAAAAGAAACCACCCGGCGCCTTGCCACGCCCACCATGTCCCGCCGTCGCGCCAAATCTGATACGTACGCAGAAATGCTCGGCAGCCGGCCGCAAACAAGATGAGCGGAGCGCCAAACGCCAGGATCGTCAGCTGAGGCGCACCGCACGCGGCGGTGTCGATAGCGGCTGCGCCTTTGCAGGTGCTGGCCCACAATGCGGCCATGAGGATGAACGCCAAGCCTGCAATCGCGCCCAGTACGGCAAACCGCACGGCCGCGTGCACCTCGTGGTCCTCATGCCCGAGGCGGTCACCACCTGGGTACTGGCGTTGTGTCTGCATCTTCCAACCTCACAACAGACTCGTTGATATCACGCGCCGCCGCATGCGCCACAGCGGTATACCCAGGGGTCAACGAGCGGTAAACACATCCGCAAACCCAGGCACCCAGTTATTGACGGCTGCGTCAGCAATAGCAGTTTGCAAGGCTTCCTGAGCGTTGACGGCCTGCGCGAAGGATCGACAAGTACCATCTGGTCTATGCGAACGCCACGGCGCCGGTTATCTCCGGACGACCGCCGCGCCGAATTACTGGCACTCGGCGCGGAAGTCTTCGGTCAACGGCCCTACGACGAAGTCCGGATCGACGAGATCGCCGAGCGCGCTGGCGTGTCCAGGGCACTGATGTATCACTACTTCCCGGACAAGCGCGCGTTCTTCGCTGCGGTCGTCAAGGGACAGGCTGACCAGCTGTTCGAGACCACGAACATCCAGCCGCCACCAGGCCAGTCGCTGTTTGAGGAGACCCGCGACGGCGTCTACGCCTATATGCAGTATCACCAGGAGCACCCACATGCCGCCTGGGCCGCATATGTCGGCCTCGGCCGCTCCGACCCGGTCCTGCTCGGCATCGACGACGAGGCCAAGGATCGGCAGATGGAACACATCATGAGCCGCATCATGGAGGTCGACGGCCCGGGCAGCGAGCTCTCGCCCGAGGTGGAACGCGACCTGCGGATCGTCATTCACGGTTGGCTGGCGCTGACGTTCGAGATTTGCCGCCAGCGCATCATGCACCCGGAGACCGATGCAGGCCACCTCAGCGAAACCTGCGCTCACGCGCTGCTCGACGCGATCATCCGGGTCAACGGGATTCCCGACAATCTCGCCAAGGCGGTCGGCCCCGACCAGCGGCTGACAACCACGCTGCCCAACTTGTCGTAGCCCGTTGCGATCATGGGTAGGTGAGCACCCTGCCCGCCGATCCGCTTGCGCGGTTCAGTGTCATCACCCGCGACTGGTTCGCCGGTACCTTCACTGCACCCACCACGGCTCAGGCCGACGCCTGGGCAGCGATCGCCGACGGCCATAACACCCTGGTCATTGCGCCGACCGGTTCAGGCAAAACGCTGGCGGCGTTCCTGTGGGCAATCGACAGGCTCGCCGGCGCGCCGGCCGACGACCGAATACCCGGCACCCGGGTGCTGTACGTGTCGCCGCTGAAGGCCTTGGCCGTTGACGTCGAACGCAACCTGCGCACTCCTCTGGCGGGAATGACTCGCGTCGCCGAACGCCGCGGTCTGACTCCACCGAAGATCACCGTCGGGGTGCGATCGGGCGACACTTCGCCCGCGCAGCGCCGCCAGCTCATCGCCCGGCCGCCGGATGTGTTGATCACCACGCCGGAATCGCTGTTCTTGATGCTGACCTCGGCGGCGCGCGAGACCCTCGCCGGTGTCCAGACCGTGATCGTCGACGAGATCCACGCCATCGCCGGTACCAAGCGCGGCGCTCACTTGGCGCTGTCTCTGGAACGGCTCGACGACATGTTGGCTGCGCCCGCGCAGCGCATCGGCCTGTCGGCGACGGTCCGCCCGCCCGAGGAGGTCGCCCGGTATCTGTCCGGCGCGGCACCTACGACCATCGTGGCGCCCGCGGCGGCGAAAACCTTCGAGCTGACGGTCCAGGTGCCAGTCCCGGACATGACCAACCTGGCCGAGAACACGATCTGGCCCGACGTGGAGGCGCAGCTGGTCGACCTCGTCGAAGCACACAACTCGACGATCGTATTCGCCAATTCGCGGCGGCTGGCCGAGCGACTGACCGCCCGACTCAACGAGATTCACGCCGAACGGTTGGGTGTTGATTTGGAGGCCGCCGCCAATCCCAAGGTTGCCGGTGGCTCCCCGGCCCACCTGCTGGGCAGCGGCCAAACCTACGGCGCGCAGGCGGTCTTAGCCCGCGCCCACCACGGCTCGGTCAGCAAGGAACAGCGCGCGATTGTCGAGGAAGAGCTCAAATCAGGGCGACTGAAGGCGGTGGTGGCGACCTCCAGCTTGGAACTGGGCATCGACATGGGCCCCGTCGACCTGGTCATTCAAGTAGAGGCGCCGCCGTCGGTGGCCAGCGGCCTGCAGCGCATCGGCCGCGCCGGACACCAGGTTGGTGAGATCTCCCAAGGGGTGCTGTTCCCCAAGCACCGCACCGACCTGATCGGCTGCGCGGTAACCGTGCAGCGCATGCTCGCCGGCCAGATCGAGACGATGCGGGTGCCGGCCAACCCACTCGACATTCTCGCCCAGCACACCGTGGCAGCCGCGGCGCTAGAGCCTATTGACGTCGACCGCTGGTTCGACACCGTGCGTCGCAGCGCGCCGTTCGCGATGTTGCCGCACAGCGCATTTGAGGCCACGCTGGATCTGCTGTCCGGCAAGTACCCGTCAACCGAGTTCGCCGAACTGCGCCCGCGGCTGGTTTACGACCGCGATACCGGAACGGTGACCGCACGCCCGGGTGCGCAGCGGCTGGCGGTGACCTCGGGTGGCGCCATCCCGGACCGCGGCTTGTTCACGGTCTACCTGGCTACGGAGTCCGAAAAGCCTTCTCGTGTCGGTGAACTCGATGAGGAGATGGTCTACGAGTCCAGGCCCGGTGATGTCATCTCGTTGGGAGCCACTAGCTGGCGCATTACCGAGATCACCCACGACAGGGTGCTGGTGATACCGGCGCCCGGTCAGCCCGCCCGCCTGCCGTTCTGGCGCGGCGACGACGCCGGCCGCCCCGCCGAGTTGGGCCAAGCGGTCGGCAAGCTCACCGGCGAGCTGGCCAGTCTGGCTCGCGACCCATTCGAAAAGCGCTGTGCGGAACTGGGTTTCAACGACTTCGCCACCGATAATCTGTGGCGGCTGCTGGATGACCAGCGCGCCGCAACGACGGTGGTGCCCAGTGACGCCACCTTGCTGGTCGAGCGGTTCCGCGATGAGCTGGGCGACTGGCGGGTCATCCTGCACTCCCCCTACGGTCTGCGCGTGCACGGCCCGCTCGCACTCGCGGTGAGCCGGCGGCTACGCGACCGCTATGGCATCGATGAGAAGCCAACCGCCTCGGACGACGGCATCGTGGTTCGGCTGCCGGACACCTTCTCCGAGTCAGGGCCTGCCGAAAAGCCGCCGGGTGCCGAACTGTTCGTTTTCGATGCCGACGAGATCGACCCGATCGTCACCGCAGAAGTGGGCGGTTCGGCGCTATTCGCCTCACGATTTCGCGAATGTGCGGCGCGTGCCTTGCTGCTGCCGCGCCGGCATCCAGGCAAACGCTCCCCGCTGTGGCATCAGCGCCAACGCGCCGCGCAGCTGCTCGACGTGGCCCGCAAATATCCGGACTTCCCGATCGTGCTCGAGGCAATCCGCGAATGTCTGCAAGACGTCTACGACGTACCGACGCTGGCCACGCTGATGGCCGACATCGCCGCGCGCAAAGTCCGTGTACTGGAAACCGAAACGGCCACCCCGTCGCCATTCGCGGCGTCGCTGCTGTTCGGCTATGTCGGCGCGTTCATGTACGAGGGCGACAGCCCGCTGGCCGAGCGCCGCGCCGCGGCGCTCTCGCTGGACGCCACGCTGCTGGCCGAATTGCTAGGCCGCGTCGAGCTGCGCGAGCTGCTCGACCCGGAAGTCGTCGCGGCTACTGGCCGACAACTGCAGCACCTGACCGGTGATCGGGTAGCCCGTGACGCCGAGGCAGTGGCTGATCTCCTGCGGCTGCTCGGCCCGTTGACCACCGAAGAAGTCGCTGCCCGAGCCGGCGGCGCCGATGTCGGCGGCTGGCTGGAAGGACTGTGCGCCGCCAAACGCGCGTTGGCCGTTTCTTTTGCCGGGCAAAGCTGGTGGGTCGCGATCGAGGACATCGGCCGACTGCGTGACGGCGTGGGGGTAGCCGTACCAGTCGGCGTGCCAACCAGTTTCACCGAGGCGGTCAGCGATCCGCTGGGCGAGCTGCTAGGCCGATACGCCCGCACTCACGCGCCGTTCACCACTTACGACGTCGCCGCCCGGTTCGGGCTCGGGCTGCGGGTAGCGGCCGACGTGCTGGGCCGGTTAGCCGCCGATGGGCGGCTCGTGCGCGGCGAGTTCTCTGCGGAGGCGATCGGTGACCAGTGGTGTGACGCCGATGTTTTGCGGATCCTTCGACGCAGATCGCTCGCGGCGCTGCGCGCGCAGGTCGAGCCGGTCAGCACCAGCGCCTACGCACGATTCCTGCCGGGCTGGCATCAGGTCGGCTCGGCGACTAACGCCGGCCCTGACGGCCTGGCGGCGGTCCTCGACCAACTCGCTGGCGTCCCGTTGCCCGCCTCGGCGATCGAATCGCTGGTGCTGCCACCTCGGGTCCGCGACTACTCCCCCGCGTTGCTCGACGAACTCTTGGCTTCCGGCGAGGTTGTCTGGTCCGGCGCCGGATCGATCTCGGCCAGCGACGGCTGGATCGCGTTTCATCCCGCTGACACAGTGCCGCTGACCCTAACTGCCCCCAGCGCGATCGAGCTGTCCTCGGCCCACCATGCGATCCTGGATACGCTGGCCGGCGGCGGGGCCTTCTTCTTCCGGCAACTCGCGCAGAGCGGCATCGGCGAGCACGAGCTCAAAGCGGCACTATGGGAGCTCATTTGGGCCGGCTCGGTCACCGGCGACACGTTCGCGCCCGTGCGCGCGATGCTGGGCGGCGGCCCGGGCAGCCGCAGACGCTCCACCCCTGCGCACCGGCTGGGTCGCGGCGCACGTCCACCCCGGCTGAGCCGCTACAGCGTCGCGCATGCCCAATCTCGTGCCGCCGACCCAACGGTGGCGGGCCGTTGGTCGGTATTGCCTGTGCCCGAACCGGATTCGACGGTGCGGGCGCATCACCAAGCCGAGCTGCTGCTGAGCCGCCACGGCGTGCTGACCAAAGGTGCCGTTGCCGCCGAAGCGGTACCGGGCGGATTCGCGATGCTCTACAAGGTGCTCACCACGTTCGAGGAAGCCGGCCGGTGCCAACGCGGGTATTTCGTCGAGTCCCTGGGCGGCGCCCAATTCGCCGTGGCGTCGACGGTCGATCTGCTGCGCGGCTACCTCGACGGTATCGATCCGGAGCGGCCCGAGTACCGCGCGGTGGTGCTGGCTGCCGCAGACCCCGCCAACCCGTACGGCGCCGCGCTGCCCTGGCCGTCCCGCGCACAGGAAGACGGAAGCGGCGCCCGGCCGGGCCGAAAAGCCGGGGCGCTGGTGGTGCTGGTCGACGGCGAGCTGGTCTGGTTTGTCGAGCGCGGCGGGCGCTCGCTGCTGAGCTTCAGCGATGATCCTGACGTCAACCGCGCGGCCGGTGCGGCGCTCGCCCAACTGGTGACGGCGGGGCGGGTCAGTTCGATTCTGGTCGAGCGCATCAACGGCCTGCCAGTGCTGGGGCCCGACGTACCCGCGTCGGCCGTCAGCGCACTGTCCGACGCAGGATTCGCCCGGACCCCACGCGGACTTCGGCTGCGCTAGCGTATGCCCGAGGGGGACACCGTCTTTCACACCGCAGAGATGCTGCGGCAGGCACTCGTCGGTCGCACCCTCACACGCTGCGATGTGAGGGTGCCGCGCTTTGCGGCCGTCGACCTGACCGGTCAGGTGGTCGATGAGGTGATCAGCCGCGGCAAGCATCTGTTCATCCGCGTCGGGTCCGCCAGCATCCACTCGCATCTGAAGATGGACGGCAGCTGGCGGGTGAGCGCCCGTCAGCCCGATCACCGGGCGCGAATCATCTTGGAATCAGGTGAGATTCGTGTCGTCGGAATTGACCTTGGCGTGCTGGAGATTCTCGACCGGCAACGCGACGAGGATGCGGTGGCGCATCTGGGCCCAGACTTGCTCGGCGCCGACTGGGATCCTCAGGTCGCTGTCGGCAACCTGACTGCCGACCCGCAGCGCCCCCTCGCCGAGGCACTGCTGGACCAGCGTGTGATGGCCGGCATCGGCAATGTCTATTGCAATGAACTGTGTTTCATCAGCGGCCGCCTGCCTACTGCTTTGGTGGGCTCTCTGCCAGACCCGCAGCGGCTGGTCAAGCGGGCGCGAGAAATGCTGTGGGCCAACCGGTCACGATGGAGCCGGTGCACCACTGGCGATACTCGATCGGGCCGTCAACTCTGGGTCTACGGTCGGGCCGGGCAGGGCTGCCGCCGCTGCAGCACGCCGATCCGCTCTGACGATAGCGGTGAACGGGTGGCGTACTGGCGCCCGGTCTGCCAGCAATAGAGCGCCGCCAGTGGCCAGTTATGACACACCTCTCGTGAAATTCGGTGTCATAACTGGCCACTCGGGCTAGGTCAGGCCAAGCAGCGCGTTTATGGTCTCGGTCGCAAGCGACGGATCCCACGTGGTTAGGAACTCCGACACCGTCGAGATCTCACCCGCGCCGTCTCCCACCGCTGGACTGCCACCCGGCAGCAGGCTGGTCAGCAATTCGGCCAGCGTCTCTTGGCCCACGGTTGACGAGCCGAAGAGTCCGCCAGACGGCAGGTCGCTCACGAACACGTTCCACGCCTCATTGAGATCGGTTGTCGTCAAACCCAACAACTGGTAGACGTGCTCAGTGCCTAGGTTTACGGCGGGACTGTCGATGTAGCCCTGAACGGTTTCGGTTGCTGCGTTCGTCTGCAGTAGCGAGCTCAGCAACTGGCTTACCGTGCTGGTGCCGCTCAGCGTGCCGATGTCGAGGGCGGGCGTGCAGATAGGGGCGCCGAATTCGCAGAGCGCAGTGACGAATCCGGTGAGGTCCAGTGAGCCGCTCGGACCAATGCCAAGGGCGTTGAACAAACTGTCCACCGTTTCACCCGTCCCACCTCCGCCCAACAACGACGACAGCGCGGTGTCGATTGTTTGGCCGGCAACCGGTGAGCCGCCCACGTACAAAGCGCTCAGTAGTTGGTCGACGGTGTCGCTGAGTGTGGGTCCGCCGATGTCGCCGACGGTCAAGTGGTCGGGGTTGAGGAATGCCAACAACTGGCTCAAGTCGGACGTAGTCGTGAGGCCGGTCGACAGTGTCAGGAATTGATCGATCGTCAGGTTGGGCCCCACCAGATCGGGCAGCGTCTTGTCGCCAATCCCCAGCGCTGTCAGCAGATTCGCCAATGCCTGGTCGAAAGGCGAGCTGGCCAGCGCGACGTCGCGTTGCTGCGCAGGCTGCAATGCTCCTGCTGGATTGAGCCCGCTTACCTGAGCTGCGCCTAAGAGCGCGCCACCCGCGATGACCGCGCCAGCAGCCGCTGCACTGACTCTCATCGCGGTACGTTGCTGCTGACCTACTGTTGCTGCTCTGGCGAAAACACGCAGATTATCAGGTACAAACTCGTCGGGACGGCATTGCCGACGATGCCGCCCTCCCGAACGACTTGACATGGCGGACCCACTTTCGCGACTGAAAATAACCTAAGAATCTCTCAGTTACCGGCAACCTAGAGTGCTCTTAGTCACATGTCAAGTAGTTCTTAGTCACGTGTCGAGTAACTGGATCGATGCAGTCGTCGGCTACTAACGCCGAACGACCTGGTCATGTCCGTTCAGTTAACGATCGCAGCGGCTCCGCCAGCCTGGTCGTGGCGATGCAATGATCGCTACGTGACGACCACCCAAGCGCGCTCGCCTCGCCGTGTGCGAGCGGCCGGTCTTTCGGTCGCGCTGCTCAGCCTGGCGGGGGTCGCAGCCCCGACCGCACATGCCGACGCCGTCGACGTGAATTTCGTGAATGCGCTGAATTCTCGGGGCATTACGTTCGCGTCCGCGCAGGCCGCGATCGTCGCCGCTCACGAGGTCTGCGACGAACTCGATGGCGGCAGAGCCACCAGCGACGTCGCCAATGACGTGATGCAACAAAGTAGTTTGGACGGCTACCACGCAGGGTTCTTCGTCGGCGTCAGCATCGCCGCGTTCTGCCCGCGGCATGAAGGGGCCTGACAGTGCTCGGGAAACTGTTGTCCGGGATCGCAATCGCGTTCTGTGCGGCCGCGGGGATAGCACCGGCGGCGAGCGCCGATCCCAGTCCGTTCGGCGCTCTCGGATGCAGCTGCACGCCACCAGTTTCGGTGCGTGATGGCAAAACTCCCGCCAGAGACCTGATGGACCAGGGAATCAAGAACGGCCTCGATTACCGGCACGGCAGCCCGCCGCGCTCCACCAACAACTAGTCGTTCATCCCGCCGACGGCGGTGGGCGCATCACCGTGCCCTTCAGCTCGGCGCCGATGGCAATGTCTTCATACTTCTGCTGCTTGCGTTTGCGCCAACCGCTACCTGCCGGCGAAATCGGCGGCGGCATGATCGGCGGCACCATCGGCAGCCCGGGTTCGCCCGCGCCAAGAGGGGTTGCGGCCGACGCAAGTTGCACCGGCACTTGCGAACTCGGCAGCAGTCCGACGACTGCGGGCGGTGCGGTCAGGTTGCCGATCGACACGCCCACGCCCGTCGCCGCCGTTGTGCCCACTTCGCCGAGTCCCGCGGCGCCCAACGCACCTAGCGCGCCGGCCGCTCCTCCCAGTCCCCCGCCGAGCGCCGACTCACCTTCCGCTACCCCCTGGCCAATCTGGCTGTTCACGCCCTGCAGGGCCTGGGCCGACTGGTTCTGCGCCAAGTAGCTGAGCAGGTTGATGGGAAACCCGGACGAGAAGATCGTGTTCCAGAGGTTCGCGTTGGGCCCCCAGGCGGCATTGCTGTTGTTGGTGAAACTGAAGTACTGCTCAATTGCTTCCAAGATGCTGGAAATGGGGTCGGTTTGAGCAGAACCGGCAGCTGCAGGAACCGCATTGGCTTGTGCGGCCAGCCCGGTCGGGTTGGCCACCGATGCCGGCGAGGTGAACTGCGGCAGCGCGGCCGCTTGCGTGGAGGCGGCCTGATAGCGGCTCATCGCTGCGGAGTTGTCCGCCCACATCGTCTGGTACTGGGCTTCATTTTCGGCGATGGCGGGAAGGTTGCTCCCGAACCGGTCGGTCTCCAACAGCTGCACTAGCTGCATCCTGTTGGCAGAAACCTGTGCGGTGGGAACCACCGCCGCGCGGACGGAGGTGAATGCGGCCGCGGCGGCCATCGCCGAATCCGCCGTCTGCTGACACTGCCGCGCGGTGCTCTGCAGCCAGGACAGGTAGGGCTCGACTGCTTGGACCATCGCCGCTGCGGACGGACCACGCCATGTCTCACTCAGTGAGGACAGCGCGGCGATGTAGTTGTCAGCGGAGTCTTCCAAATTGGTGCCGAGTTGTTGCCACGCCCCGGACGCGTCGATCAGGGATTCGGCACCGGGTCCCGAATGAATCAGCGCAGAGGTGATCTCGGGAGGCAAAGTTATGAACTCCATTCCGCCAAAGATCGACTACCGCGGGAAAACTTTTGGAACTCCAGGTTGACGGGGGTGAAAAGAGCCCCCGAACTTTCAGCATCGGCAATTCACGAGATGGCGTCGACCGCGGTCAACAACCGGGACTTGAACTGGTCCGGGACGGGGATATATCCGTGGTCGACAAGACCATTCTGGCCGGCACCGAGCGCGCTTTGCAGGAAGGCCTTCACGGCCGCACCGACCTGCGGATCGTGGTAGCGCGAACAGACGATTTCATATGTCGCAAGCACGATCGGATAGGAGCCAGGCTGGTTTGGCCGGTAGAACGAGATCGTGTCCAAGGCCAGGTCATTGCCCTTCCTCATGAACCAAGCCGAGGAAATGGTCTTCCCCACCGTGTCCGGGCTGATCGCGACCGGCTCCGGGCCGGCGGCTGTAATGATCTTCGCCGTGTTCAGGTGTTGCCCCTGGGCGAACGACCATTCGAGATACGTGATCGAGCCTTCGGTGCTTTTGACGGCCGCTGCCACGCCGTCGTTGCCGCGGGCGCCCTCGCCGCCCCCCCCGCTGGACTTCTTTTCGGCGGGGAAAACCC
>DAIODV010000065.1:0-13385 GCA_036746615.1 Mycobacterium sp. | reverse complement strand
GCCCGTTTCGGCCAACCGCCGGCCGACATCTTCGATATCGGCGAATAGCGGCACGGGCCGCGCGGGCACACTCACTTTTCTGTTCTCCTAAGCAATTCAGGCCGGGCGGGTTTGGCCGTCTCCCCAGACGATCCATTTGGTCGAGGTCAATTCCGGCAGCCCCATCGGCCCGCGGGCGTGCAGTTTCTGGGTGGAGATCCCTATCTCGGCACCGAACCCGAACTGCTCACCGTCGGTAAAGCTTGTCGACGCGTTGACCATCACCGCGGCCGCATCCACCGCTTCGGTAAACCGTTGGGCGGCAGCCATATTGGTAGTCACAATGGCTTCGGTGTGGCCGGTGCCGTATTCGTTGACGTGTGCGATCGCCTCGTCGACACCATCGACCACCGCCACGGCGATCTCCATCGCCAGATATTCCCGGCGCAGGTGGGCCTCGTCGGGGTCGAGATGCACGGTCACACCGGCGTCCTGCAGCGCCGAAATCAGCCGCGGCAAGGCCTGTCCGGCGATCGCGGAATCGACCAGCAGCGTCTCGGCGGCGTTGCAGACGCTGGGCCGACGCGTCTTGGAGTTGAGCAGGATCCGTTCAGCCACCTCGAGATCGGCGGCGTCGTGCACGTAGACGTGGCAGTTGCCCACACCGGTCTCGATCGTGGGCACTTGCGCATCCCGGACCACCGCGTCGATCAGCCCTGCTCCCCCGCGCGGGATCACCACGTCGACCAAGCCACGGGCCTGGATCAGATGGGTGACCGTGGAGCGGTCGGCGGCCGAAAGCAGCTGCACGGCATCGGCGGGCAAGTCTTCGCTGACCAGCGCCGCGCGCAACACCGACACCAGCGCTTCATTGGAATTGGCTGCCGACGCACTACCGCGCAGCAACGCGGCGTTGCCGGACTTGAGCGCCAAACCGAACGCATCGACGGTGACATTGGGTCGGCCCTCGTAGACCATCCCGACGACGCCGAGCGGCACCCGCTGCTGGCGAAGCGCTAGCCCATTAGGCAGGGTGTAGCCGCGCAGCACCTCTCCGACCGGATCCGGCAGTCCTGCAACCTGGCGCAGACCCGCGGCGATTCCCTCGATGCGCTTGGGGTCCAGCGCCAACCGGTCGACCATCGCGGTCGGGGTCTCGGCGGCCCGCGCAGCGTTCAGATCTTCGGCGTTGGCCGCCAGGATCCGGTCGGTATTGGCGACCACTGCATCCGCGGCGACTAGCAGCGCCTGGTCCTTGGCGACGGTAGGCAACGAGGCCAGCACGCGGGCAGCGACCCGCGCCCGCCGCGCAGCCTGGTGCACCTCTTGACGCAAGTCGGGAGCCGACGGAGCATGCACACTCATCAACCCAGGGTATCGAGCTTCCGGCGAGTCGGTTGACACGGCCCTATTTCACCCTAGGATGAGCGCCCCGCAGGCCGGGATTCGCACAGTCCGAAATCTGTACAACGCGCTAGATGGCGGCTGAAATCTCTTTGAGCATAGCGATTCCCGCGTTGTCGGCAATGATGTTCGGCTGACCCTTGGTCCAGTAGGTGTTGGCCAGCACTGCGATGCCCAGCGGCTCCTCGTTAGGTCCGCCCATGGTCATCCCGATCCAACACGAGCAGCCGCCCAGGGACGTCAGACCGTCCTTCCAGACAATCCGCGGCGGGCCGGGCATGACCTGCCAGGCCAAGCCCATATTCGCAGGTCCCCGCTGCGATTCGCCGCATTGGTTAAGCGACAGCGGCGACGACTGGGTAGTCGACGCCAGCGCTTTGTCCAGCGGAGTAGATCCGTTGGGCGCCGCCAGTTGCGCCTGCAGCCAGGTGTGCATGTCGGTGGCCGACGACTTGAGATCCGAAGCCGCGCTGGCCGACACCATCTGACCGCCGTCGGGATAGGCCTGCGCGACGGGGGCGCCGCTGGGCACGATCGTCACGGTGTCGGGCATGTTCAACGGCCCCGTGATCTGGCTTTGTAGTAGACCCGAATACGCCTGTGCCGGTGGAGGATTGCCTCCGGCCGCGCAGCCGTAGGCCGCGGCTGTGGTAAAGCCCAACGTGATGAAACCCAGGTCCGAATAGCGCCAGCAGCTGCCCGGCGGCAGACCGTTGTGGGTCCGCCAGAAGTTCACCAGGCTAGGCGGTGGCGCCGACGGACTGGTCTGGAACAAGCCCACACCGTCTTGGGGATTGCCCGACGGAGTGGGCAACCCGGAGGTGTGTTGGGCCAGCATCCGCGGGGTGATCTTTTGCATTGTTTGGCTGAGATTGCCGCTGCCACCGAGGTATCCGGACAGGTAGCGCGGCAGGCCCGCATCCCAATCGAAGCACCCTGGATTGGTTACGACCCCGTTGGCGAACAGCGCGGTGGTGAAAGTCTTGGTGATCGACCCGATGCAGAAGAGCGTTCGCGGCGTGGGCGGGGTCTGGTCGGCCACCGTGCCGTACATGTAATAGGGATTGAACTGGCGATTCGGATACGCGAAGGCCACCGCGACCCCGTAATTGGCCCCAGGTTGGTTGGTCTTCGTATGCAGGTTGTCGAGCAGCGTGTTGGCGTGGTTACCGATGATTCGGTTCAGATCGGCTTGCGTGAGCCTGATGGGCCGGGTTGTCGCTTCAGGCGCCGGATTGGCGGTCTCGGTTTGCTCGGGTGGCGTGGACGGTCCGCATGCCGCCGCCGTCGCACCCAATCCGAGCACACCCACCCCTGCGGCGAACCGCCCGAACTCGCGTCTTGACAGACCCCTCATAGTCTGGCCTCCCCCTCTTCTCAGACCGGTACGAAATCGCCGGCGAACCATGCGGTGGTCACCGTGTGCGTTTGTGGCGGCGGAAAGTTCGCCGTTGGCGATCCAAGCTGGCCGGTTTTGACCGTCCATACCGGCATGGATCGGTCGATCGCGGCAGTGGCGCCCTGGCTGGGCAACACGAGAACGGCGAGGTTTGAGTTGGCCGCTCCGCACCCGTAGGCACCGACGTAGCCGTCCTGACGTCCTCCCCAAGCGCCCCCGTTTCGCAATTGGCAGTGGGTGTCGTCGTCGAGCAGCAGCGCGAAGGGTTGTGGTGCGGCAACCGGCTGAACATGCGGCAGCGGGTCGGTGTAGCTCACCCGATGCAGCTCTTTGTTCCACGGATCGTCCCCGCACAGCAGGAACCCCAGTTTCGAGGGCCAGCACACGTCAGCGCTGGCCGCACTGGGTGAGCAGTAGTAGATGTCATCGGCCACCGCGGCCGGAGACGGCGTGGTGCAGTCGGCCATGTCGACATTGCTTTGCGACGACGCCACGCGGTAGCCGTTGATCGGCTCGCCATTCGGTCCGACGGCCACCGCGGTGATCACCTGGGTGGCCGATGGTTCGGCGCCGACGAAACCGGCCGCAGCCACCGCAGCAACCGCGACGAAAGCAATCGAGACAACCAGGCGCGATGCGATCGCCGTCAATGACTCAATTCTGGAGCTGTGCATTGGCCCTCCCCGCCACACAAGCTGGGAAATTAAGAGTAATGCCGCGAAGGCAGCCGAGAGGCGAATTCGGCGACTGCTAATGCGTTGAGCCGAGCCGGTTTTGCACAAAATCAGCACCAGAACGTCGTTTGCGCTGGTAGCTTCATCGCGGAGGGAACGGCAACCTCGAGTACTTCTCATAAGGCAAGAAGGTTTGCTATGACACGCCTAATCCTGGAATTGGTCCGGCCTTACCGTTGGGTCATTGCAATCGTCTTGGCGGCCATGGTGGTGCAAACGGCCATGAACCTGGCCGGCCCGTGGCCGCTAAAGGTCATCCTCGACAACGTGGTCGTAGCCAAGCACCCGCTTCCGCACTGGATGACTGATCTGCTGCCAATCCTGGGCGGCAAAAACAAAATGCACATCGCGGAGCTGGCGGCGCTCCTTTTCATAGTGTTCGCTGTTCTGAGCGCGGTGGCGTCCTACATCGCCAACTACTACACCGAGACCGTCGGCCAATGGGTTGCCTACGATCTGCGCACTCGCACTTACCACCATCTACAGCGGCTTTCGCTCCGGTACTACGACAGCCATCAAGTCGGCGCGATTGTCAGCACCATCAACGACGATGTGGACACCATTCAGAGCTTCGCGTCGGATTCCATCACCGAAATGCTCATCGATGCATTGCAAATTGTCGGCATCCTGGGCGTGATGTTCGCGATCAGGTGGGATTTCGCGCTGATCGCGATCATCGTGACACCGTTCTTGCTGTTCTTCGTGTCGCGGGTCCGGACGGTGGTGAAGAAAGCTACGCACGAGGTGCGCCTGCGCCAGGCCGACATTGTCAGCGCTGTGCAGCAGGGCTTGGAGTCTGTTCGCGTTGTCCAGGCATTCGAACGCGAGGACTTGCAGGAAGCGGAACTGAGCCGGGTCGGCAAACAGACGATCGAGGCAGCGCTGCGGGCCCGACGGATCAAGGCCCTGCTCGCGCCGATCGTCTCGATCGTGGTCGCGATGTGCACTGGATTGGTGCTCTGGCGTGGGACATCGCTGGTGTTGGCGGACGCCATGGAGGTCGGCACCCTCACAGTGTTTCTCTCGTATCTCGCGATGTTCTTCAAGCCGGTGCAGGATCTCGCCACGATGACCAATACGATCGCGCAGACATCGGTGGGCGTCGAGCGCGTGCGGGCAATTCTCGATGCTGACGCCATTATTCCCGACCGCCCAGACGGTCTCGAGCCAGAGACGTTGCGCGGCCTCATCGAATTTGAGCACGTGTCATTCGGCTATGACCCGGCATCTCCGGTTCTGCGCGACGTCAGTTTCACCATCGAGCCTGGCCAACTGGTCGGATTCGTCGGCCCCACCGGTAGCGGGAAATCCACTGTGGTGAGCCTGATTCCGCGGTTCTACGATGGGGATTCAGGCAGCATCAAGATCGACGGCGTCGACGTCCGCGATTATAAACTTCACGAGCTGCGCAAGCACATCGGCTTCGTGTTGCAAGAGACTGTCCTGTTCCGCGGGACCATCCGCGAAAACATCGCCTACGGCCACCCCAGAGCCACTGAGGACGAAATCGTCCAAGCGGCAAAACTAGCGAATGCCCACGAGTTCATCAGCCGCATGCCGAACGGCTACGACAGCGCAGTCGGCGAACGCGGCCTCACGCTCTCGGGTGGCCAGCGACAGCGAATCGGTATCGCCCGCGCGATCATTCGCGACAATCCGATCCTGATCCTCGATGAGCCGACCGCAGCGCTCGACACCGAGTCCGAACAACTTGTCGTCGAAGCATTGGAACGGCTGATGAAGGGGCGGACGGTGATTACCATCGCACATCGGCTGAGCACGATCCGCGACGCCAACGACATCATCGTCCTCAAGGACGGCGTAGTCGCAGAGAGTGGCACCCATCAGCAGTTGCTGGCGCTGGACGGGGTCTACGCTGGCCTGCATCGCATCCAGTACGAGGAAACCTCGGCGTAGGCCGCACTCCCAGGGATCGATGTGGAGGTCAAATGTCTCGTTCGATAATCGTTCTGCCCGACGACTCCGCGCGGCCTGTGCTGGACGCCATCAACGGCGCAACGCAGTCGCTGCGAATCAAAATGTTCGTGTTCTCCGATCCCGCGGTGTTGAGTGCGGTGATCGCCGCCCAGAAACGTGGCGTAAAGGTTCAGGTGATGCTGAATCCCGCCCGGCGTAGCGGTGAGGCGGACAACGAGGAGGCGCGCGCTCGGCTGACCGACGGAGGTATTGAAGTCCTCGACAGCAACCCAGCTTTCGACCTCACCCATGAGAAGTCCATGGTGGTGGATGATGTACGCGCCTTCGTCAAGTCGCTGAACTGGGCAACGGAGAACTTCACCGAGACCCGGGACTACGCCGTAGTGACCTCACGCGATGCCGAGGTCAAAGAGATCATCGACTGCTTCGAGGCCGATTGGAGCCGCCAGGGATTCGACCCTGGATCACGCTCACACCTGATCTGGTGTCCTACCAACGGGCGGGAACGGATCGCTGAATTCATCGATGACGCCAAGCATTTTCTGTTCATCCAGAATGAGCGCTATCAGGATGCCATCATCATCGAGCGTTTGGTGCGTGCCGCCCGCCGCGGTGTGAAAGTTCACGTGATGGCCCGTCCGCCGCACACCCTCAAGAAGGAAAAGCTCATTGAAGGAGTCGGCGGCTTGCGCATCCTGGATGACGTCGGAGTCAAGATCCACCGGCTCAAGCATCTCAAACTGCACGCCAAAATGATTCTGGCCGACGGTATTCGGGGCATCGTGGGGTCGATCAACCTGGCGCCGGGAAGTTTCGACAGCCGCCGTGAGCTCGCCATCGAAGTGCGCGACGACGACGTCACGGAACGCCTGCACGAAGTGGCCCAGCATGACTGGGAGAATTCGCGTCCGCTTGATTTGACAGACCAAGGTCTGATTGCCGATCTCGAAGAGCGCTATGCGGACAGCGCCGAAAAACTAGCCCTGGCCGAACATCACCACAAGCACAAATAAGCGTTTAATCCGCGGGGGGCTTGCGTCCCCACACATACTGGGTCAACTGGGTTCGGTAGGTGAACGTCGGATCCTCGTAGGCCTGTCGCATCTTTCGCACCTCGTCCACGCTGAGGACGCCGTGCTCGATGACCGCGCCATCGATTCGCTGCCAGGTTTTGATCCACATATCGGAGAACGGATCGCCACCATGCACGACGCGCGCGACACCCTCGTTGCCCAACTCCACCAGCCCGAGTGCCTCCATGTAGCGCAGCAAGGTCTTGCCAAATCGGAAATCGGCAATCTTTGCCGCCGAGGCGAAGTCGACACGCTTGCGGTAGCACATGTCGAATACTTCAGACAGCGGATGGTCGGGATCGACCGACCCCGCCACGTCGTTATCGGGGTCCGCGGCCACCAGCCAACCGCCGGGCCGCAGTGCGGCGGCCATGCGCCGCAACGCAACTGCGGGGTCGTCCAAGTGCATCAGCACAAACCTGCAGTGCACCAGATCGTATGCTTCGGGCTCAAGGTCGTCGGTGGCGATATCGCATTGGCGCACTTCAACATTGGGCAGACACAGATCACTGAGGTACCTAGGATCGACATCGGCGGCGACGACATGTCCGGTCGGACCGACGCGCTCGGCAAGCCAGCGCACCATCGCACCCGCGCCAACGCCCACTTCCAGACAACGCCACCCCGGCCCGACGCCGATCCGATCGAGGTGGCGCCGGGTATGCGGATTGCACTCGTCCTCCAACAACCGCAGCCGCGCGAGTTCGTCGTGGCAGTCGGCGTCGGCGGCGAAGTAGTGGCCTCCTACCGGCATGGGCAACCTCACTTATGGCACCAGACTCCCGACGTGCTTTCGCCGGTCATCGATGATGCGACCCAGCTCTTGAAGCAGCAGCGGTGACCGCATCACGAGATCTTGGATGTGCTCGCGGTCGATCTCCAGTGCTGTCACCTCCTCCAGCGCATAAGCCGAACCGAGGTGCGGCTGACGGGTCAGCGTGGTCAGCCCGAGGAAGGAGCCTTCTTCCAGCACGGAACCGTCTTCGGTAGCGGTTGTCTGCCGGACGCTGCCCTTGACCAAAAATGTCATCACAGTGGGCACTTCACCGGCCATCAGTACAACTTCGCCGGTGCCGTATCGAACAATTTTCGCGTGCGGGAGCAAGGACTGTTGATCGGTGAGACTCAACCGCAACGCCGGCGCCACAACAGTTCGCATCGCCATCTGCACCCGGGCAGGAGTGGAAAAGTCGTCTTCGGCGCCGTCGAGGTGAAGCTCGTCACGTCGCGCTGCATACCAGATCCATTGCAGGAACGTCGAGCGCGCCGCGCCGTCATCGGCAGGCGACTTCAACCCAACGGTGACGCGGTATTCGCCGTTGCCGGTAGCCACCGCGGTCGGTGTGGCGTCGGGCTTGCGTTGCGGCAGCGTGTTTGCGATCCGGATGAGCAGACGTCGCACCCGGTCGGGCGGGTCGGCCGGAGAAAACATGGCGGTTATTGATAATTGGTGTGCGCCTGGCGGGCGGCTGAGATTCGTAAACGAGGTGGCGGCAAGAACCGAGTTCGGGGTGATCTGCAATCCGCGATCAGTTTGGATATGAACAGCTCGCCAATTCGCTTCCACTATGCGTCCCCGCGCCGCCGGGGTATCCAGCCAGTCGCCGATCCGGAATGGTTGCTCAAACAACATGAACAGGCCGGATACGATCTGGCCGACCGAATTCTGCAGCATCAGGCCGATGACCACCGACGTAACGCCCAGCGCGGTGAACAGCCCACCAACGCGCACTCCCCACACGTAGGAGAAGATCAGCGCCAGTCCTACCGCGATCAGTAAAAGCCTTGTGACATCGCGGAATATCGTCGGCACGCGGCGGCGCCAAGAACTCTGTGGGGCACCTTCGAACAGTGTGGCGTTCAGCCCGGACAACAGCAGCACCAGCACCAAAAAGCCGAATACCGTAGCAAGTACCCGCACCGAGGTGACATGTGCGGGAACCTGCACCACCTCCGTCAACAGCAGCAAGAGCGCGGTCAGCGGAACCAGATAGTTGCGCAGCAGGTTGACCGGTCGGGCCAGAGCGCTGTGCCTACGGGCGAGCACCTGGTGCAATTCGGTCAGACCGATCAGCGTGACGGGCAGTCCGACGATCAGCCCGACGGCCCAGTAAAGCCAGGTTGGCTCAATGGTTGTCATCTGCGGTCCGCCAATCGCCAGATCGGCTGCTCCGTGCCGCCCACGGTAATGCTGCCTGCGGGCGTGAACTGCCGAATGTCGTGCATCACCTCGTATACCGCGGAGGTGACATAGATTCCCGACTCCGTTGCACCGCTATGCATCTGGTGGGCGAGGTTCACCGCGGCGCCCCACATGTCGTAGATGACGCTCGTGCGGCCGACCAGTCCGCTGATGACGTTGCCGGTGTTGACGCCCGCCCGAAGACTGAGGTGGTGGCCCGTCTGGCTGTTGAATCGCTCAATGATGCGTTGCATCTCGACGGCAAAGTCGATGGTCCGAGGCACGCTGTCCAGCCGCGGAACATTCAAACCGCAGCTAGCGAGGTAACCGTTGTGAACGGTACGAACCGGCTCAACGCCAAGGGTTTCCGCTGCTGAATCAAGTTCTCGGATTAGGGCGTCGACAATTCCCACCAATTCGTCACCGGATAGTTCATTGGAGATCTCATCGAGGCCGACGAAGTCGGCGAAGATCACCGTGACGTCCTGATGCTCTTGTGCGATGGTCTGTTCGCCGTCGCGGTAGCGCCGCACGACGGGCTCGGGCATCAACGACAGCAGCAGCCGGTCGTTTTCTTTGCGCTGTTCGGTAAGCAGATCTTCTTTGATCTGAAGATTCCGGCTCATCTCGTTGAAAGTGACAGTGAGATCGCCGATCTCGTCACGCGATGTCACCGGTATCGTGACGTCATACTTCCCGGCGCTGATCTCCTGCGCGCCGGCCTGCAGCCGCCGGAGAGGCCGCACGAATATCTGAGCGACCAGCATGGCGGCCACGCAGATGACGAAAACCACTGCCGTGACCGTCAATACGAGCGTGCGGGTGAATGACCTGATGCGAGCGTAGGCTTCGGCGGTGTCGCGGGTTGCCACGATCGACCAGCGCAGGTCCGAATTCGGCACGTGTAACGGCGCATACGCCGCTAGTTCTTTGTCCCCTAAGTAGCCGGTATCGATGAACGATCCGGTCTGGCCACGTTGGGCGGCGCGAACAGCTGCGGTCGCGACGGGCTGCACCAGCGTGGTGCCGTGCCACCGGATCGCTTTTTCGACGATGTCGGGCGGGGTGCCTGCCGCGACGGCTTCGCGTTGGTATTTATCGGGGTCTTCCAAGAACAGCCGCGAATCAGAACGCATCAAGTTGTCCGGGCCGGCCAGGTACGTCTCGCCGGTTTGTCCGAGCCCGGCGGCTTTCCAGTGCTTGTCGGCAGTCATGATCCGGTTGACCTTCGAGATCGGTAGCGGCAGCGCCAGCACCCCCACCGTCTTGCCCGCCGCGGTAATTGGCGACACCAGCCATGCGACGGGTGCCCCGAGTGCGGCCTGGAATGGCTGGAAGTCGGTGATCCACACGAAGTCCACCGAGTCGGCGGTCATTGCCTTTTCGTAGGCGCCCCGCAGATTGGACTCTTGAAACGGACCGGTCATGATGTTGGTACCCAGCGCGGGGCCCTTGTTCACGCTGTAGACCAGGTTGCCCCGAGCGTCGAGCAGCATTGCGTCGCGGTATTCGAAGCGAGTGGCGATCTCGCGAAAGTAGTTGTTGAAACGGGCATTCGCGGCCGACCATGCGCTGCCATCGCCGGCGTCGTCGGGCGGGGGTGAGGTGCCGTACGACGGGACGGTGTAGTGGATTTGAAGATACTTCTGTGCGTTATTGTCCGGCAGCACCGCGTTGAGGCTCAGCTTTTCGCCGGTGGTCTGCTGGATCGGTTTGATCAGTTTGTCGTTGTAGAAGTTCACCAGCGACTGTTGTTGGCCCGGGTCGATCGTCGCGTTTGCCAGTTCGTCGAAGCCGGCGGTGAACGCTTGCACAGCGTCGACGGCGGTCGACCCGCTGCTGTAGACGATCAGGGAATTCGTCAGGTCCGCGAACAGCATCTCCATCGCCCGCTTCTGCGCCTCACGCGCCTGGACCGCTCGTTCTTCGGCGGCGGGCAGCAGTGCGTGACGTGCCGCTATGTACTCGACGACGCAGATCACCGCCAGCGACGCGAGGCTGGATACCAGCAGCATCACCATGATCTTGGACTGAATGCTGAGCCGGGACAGCGCGCCTGGGCTTCGCCGAGCCTTGCCGACCGGAACCGCACGCTCTTGCGGTACCGGATCAGTTGAGCTCCGCGGCGTCAATCGGCTTCCTTTCGCTTATGGGCGGCAAAAGCCCAGATCACGCAGCAGCGTAGCGCGAACGGTGTATCGAATTTGGATTTGCCGAAAACCGTTATCAAGGCGCCGTATAGCGTCTGCGGAATGACGCATGTATGCGTGGTGGGCAGCGTGAATATGGACATCGGATTCGACGTCGACACATTGCCGCACCCCGGCGAGACGGTGCTTGCGGCGTCGTTCCGATCGACACCCGGTGGCAAGGGCGCAAATCAGGCGGTGGCGGCTGCACGCGCCGGAGCGCGTGTGCAATTCGTCGGAGCCGTGGGTGATGATCCGGCGGCCGCGGCGCTGCGCGCACATCTGACCGCGAACGGCGTAGGCACCGAAGGGCTCATCGCTGTGTCGGGTCCCAGCGGCACCGCAGTCGTGGTGGTGGACTCGGCCGGTGAGAACCTCATCGTCGTCGCACCCGGCGCCAATGGTCGCCTGACGCTGGACTCCCCGAAGCTGCGCGGACTCGTCGCCGACTGCGATGTGCTGTTGCTGCAGTTGGAGATTCCCGTAACGACCGCGACAGAGGCTGCCCGCGAAGCGCATTCGGCCGGAGCGACCGTCATCGTCAACGCCTCCCCGTCCGGCGGCGATTCCGCCGAGCTCGCCGAGCTGGCTGAGGCGACGGACGTGGTGGTAGTCAATGAAACCGAAGCGGCGCAATGGGTTTGGCCGGTCCCACACCGAGTGATCACCCGTGGCAAACGCGGCGCCAGCTATGCCGGCGGCGGTCAGGAGCTCACCGTCGCGCCGCCAGCTGTCGAGGTGGTCGACACCTCCGGCGCCGGCGACGTATTCGCCGGCGTGCTGGCAGCAGGCTGGACTAGCGGCCACGACCGCGCGTTGCGTCGGGCCTGTGCCGCCGGTGCGCTGGCCACACTGGTCCCCGGAGCCGGAGACTGCGCACCGTATGTAGAGGCGATCGACGAAGCGACTTCGGCGCCCTGATCAAATAGCACCAACCTGATCGCGCCGCAAAGGAGAGACGTCATGTCGCCCACCCCCCAAGACAACGGCAGCCCACGCCCGCCCGAGGGCGACTGGCTGGGCACGCCGTACCTTACGTTTCGACGCGAGGGGCCGTTCGCGATCGTGACGCTGGACCGTCCGGAAGCTCGTAACGCCATGACCCCGGCGATGTACTTCGGCATCCGTTACGCGGTGGCGCGGGTCAACGCCGACGCTGATCTGGCCGGGTTGCTGATCACCGGAACCGCTGACGTGTTCGCGCCCGGCGGCGACTTGGGCGGCGGCGGTGCGGACAACTGGATGCAGTGGGGATCGGCGTTGTCGCTGGATGTGACACCGTTCGACACGTTGCGTAAGTCAGCCAAGCCGGTGGTCGCCGCGGTAAACGGGCTGTGCCAGGGCGGCGGGCTGCAGATCGCGATATGCAGCGACATCGCGGTGGTCAGCGAGCGGGCGACCTTCCGGGTTCCGGAGTTGTACCGCGGTATCGCCGACACTTATTACAGCCAAACACTGGCCCGCATCGTGGGCCCCATCCGCACCCGTGACCTGATGCTGACCGGGCGGACGCTGACCGCATCGGAAGCCGTCGACTGGGGCATGGTCGCGCGGATGGTGCCGCACGACGAGCTGATGTCCGCCGCCAAAGAGGTGCTGGCGCAATGCTGCCGTACCGCCCCGGGCGCCCGGCGCGTCGTCAAGTCCAGCCTGGACAACTACCTCGGCCTCTACGACCGCATCGGAATGGAAGCCAGCATCGAAAGCGCAGAGGCCGTCGAAGGCTTCGTCGCGTTCAGGGAACGCCGGTCCCCGACCTGGGTGCATCCTGACCTGCGGGTGGATGGCCGGCTCTGACGATCACGTTGTGTGCGATGAAGAATTCGAGCGTGCGCTCAGGGCGGACTGTCGCCAAAAGTTCCGCCCTACGTTCACATTCGAGGCTGAGGATTCACGCCCGACAAGCAACCGCTGATTACTCTTCGGGCACCTCGCGCTCGATCTCGTCGAGCCAGGCCTTCGCCGACATGTCCGACGGCGCGCGCCAGTCCCCGCGCGGCGACAACGCACCGCCGTGCGACACCTTGGGCCCATTGGGCAGGGCCGAGCGCTTGAACTGGCTGAAGGAGTAGAACCGCTGCACGAATACTCCCAACCAGTGCCGAATCTCCTTCAGCGAGTACGACGGACGTTTGTTCTCCGGAAATCCCGGCGGCCATATGCCACGCTCGGGATCACTCCACGCGTGCCATGCCAAGAACGCGATCTTCGACGGACGGAACCCGAAGCGCAACACCTGGAATAGTGAAAAGTCTTGCAACGCAAACGGTCCGACTTTCGCCTCGCTACTCTGCAGTTCTTCTTCCTCGCCGCTCGGCACGAGTTCAGGAGTGATCTCGGTGTCGAGCACCGACTGCAGCACCTCGCCCACCTGCCGATCGAACTGATCGGAGGAGATGACCCAGCGGATCAGGTGCTGGATCAGGGTTTTCGGCACGCCGCCGTTGACGTTGTAGTGCGACATCTGGTCGCCGACACCGTATGTCG
>DAIODV010000064.1:0-13490 GCA_036746615.1 Mycobacterium sp. | reverse complement strand
GGCGAGATCTGCGGACTGGGTGGGCCGGTCGGCATCACCGCCACCGATGACGTCGACGCGCTGATCGCGCTGCAGCCCGACGCATTGGTGCATTACGGCCCCACCGCAGCACATGCCGACGCCAACATCGCGCTGATCACGCGTTTTCTGCGGGCCGGGATCGACGTGTGCTCGACGTCGATGACGCCGTGGGTATGGCCGACCATGCATCTCAACCCGCCCACCTGGATCCAGCCGATCACCGAGGCGTGCGAGTTGGGCGAGTCGTCGTGTTTCACCACCGGCATCGACCCGGGCTTCGCCAACGATCTGTTCCCGATGACGCTGATGGGGGTGTGCTCCGAGGTGCGTACGGTTCGCGCATCCGAGCTGCTGGACTACACCAACTACGAGGGCGACTACGAGAACGAGATGGGCATCGGACGCGAACCCGAATTCCGTCCGATCCTGGAAAACCGTGACGTGCTGATCTTCGCGTGGGGCGCCACTGTGCCGATGATCGCGCACGCCGCCGGCATCATGCTCGACGAGATCACCACCACCTGGGACAAGTGGGTGACGCCCAATGAACGCAAGACGGCCAAGGGCATCATTCCGCCAGGGCATGTTGCCGCCGTCCGGTTCACGATCAATGGGGTCTACCAGGGCAAGACCCGCATCCAGCTCGAGCACGTGAACCGGATCGGTCTGGACGCCGCGCCGGACTGGCCGGCCGGCGTCAAAGACGACGTCTACCGGGTTGATATCGAGGGCACGCCGAGCATCTCGCAGGAGACCGCGTTCCGGTTCACCGACGGCTCGGGACGTGACGCGGCGGCCGCCGGATGTCTGGCCACCGGGATGCGTGCACTCAACGCGGTACCGGCCGTCAACGACCTCGCGCCGGGCTGGGTCACTCCGCTCGATCTGCCGCTGATCGCGGGCGTCGGCACAATCCGCTGACCAGCAGAATCGCGGCGCCCTATAAATTGGGGGCAATGCGCGCGGATTGGACGACATGGCTGACGTAGGACGGTCGGCGTTAGGCCTGTCGGTGGGGGCCACCAACCTGGCGGCGGTGACAGCTGAGCGAGCGGTGACCCGCAGGCCGGTGTTGACCCTGTATCGACAGCGCCCGCCCGAAGTCGGTGTGCCGTCGGAGAATCCGATGCTCAATGAGCCGGGGCTGGTGATCACCGACTTCGTCCAGCGGGTGGGCGACCCCAACGGGATCGTCGCCGCCGATGGAACAACCCACCGCAGCGAGACGCTGGTGGCCGACGCGCTGCGGGCGCTGTCCTACGTCGCGACCGACGGGCGAGCGCTGCCGGATGCGGTCGCGGTGACCCATCCCGCGCATTGGGACCCCGCGGCCGTCGACGCAGTGCGCGTCGCGTTGAGCCGGGTGTCGGAATGGTCGAACGGGCGATTGACGCTGCTCTCGGACTCCGCGGCAGCGCTGATCGCGTTGCAGGCCAACCCCGGACTGCCGAACCGGGGAATCATCGCGGTATGCGATTTCGGCGGCACCGGAACCACCCTCGCCCTGGTCGACGCCGCCAACGGCTACCAGCCGGTCGCTCCAGCCGTGCGGCATGCTGAGTTCTCTGGCGACCTCATTGATCAGGCGTTGCTGACCCACGTCGTCACCGACCTGTCCTCAGCCGGTTCGTTCGACACAGCGGCCACCTCGGCGATCGGTTCGCTGGCTGCGTTGCGCACCGCGTGCCGGCGTGCCAAAGAACAACTGTCGTCGGCCAGCGCCACCACGCTGACCGCTGACGTGCCGGGATACCGCGGCGACGTCTCGGTCACTCGGGCCGAACTTGACGACGCGATCCGTCAGCCGTTGGACCGGTTCGTGGCGGTCGTTCATGAAACGTTGCAGCGCAACGGAATCCGAACAGCGGATCTGGCGGCAATCGCGTCCGTGGGTGGCGGCGCCAGCATTCCGGAGGTTACCGCGGCGCTGTCGGAACAACTGGGGGCGCCCATCATCACGGCACCTCGGCCGCATCTGACGGCCGCGATCGGTGCGGCATTTCGAGCCGAGCGCGGCCCAGCCGCGGGCGAGACAGCGTTGGCCCCAACCGCGGCCGGATTGGCCGCCGACGCCACGACGATGTCCGATCTTGCCGTGGATCCCGCCCCAGCTCCGGCGCTGGCTTGGTCGGAGGCCGGCCCCGACTCGGGCATCGTGCCGGTCCGTCCTGGCGAATACCCGGAAGAGGGTGACAGCGCCGGAGTGACGGCGGTGCGACCGCTGGCGGAAACCGATCGCGAGTCCCGACCGGCCGTCGCTGCAGTTGGCGTCCCGTGGTACCGCCGGCCGGCGGTCGTGATGATCGCCACCGCGCTTGTGGTGCTGGCTATCGCCGCAGCGGTCATGATCGCCATGCGTCATACGTCCGGCAATGCACCCAACACCCCGGCGCCCAGCGTGAGCACCGAACCCGCATCGACCAGCCAAAGCCCTGGCCCGTCGGAAAGCTCGGACACTCAGGCGCCCGCGAGCAGTGCGCCGTCGTCCTCCTCGGACACCGGCACGCCGTCTTCGACATCGACAACCACCCAAGCACCGTCAACCACGACGACGACCACGCAAACACCTACGACGACGAGCTCAGGGCCGACGACCAGTTCAGGGCCCACGACATCGCAGGCACCGGTCCAGCCGCCGTTTCGGATATTCCCGCGGGGCCCCGGGTTCTTCCCGCAGCCGCAACCGGGCTCGGGGCAATGATCAGGCGTTCTGCTCTTCGCCTTCTTGCGGCTTATCGGACTCTTTTTCCTGCTCTTTATTCTGTTGCTCGTCTTTGCCGAATTTCGGGTTGCCCTCGTCGTCTAACCATTCGTTGACCGCGGTGCCCGTGATGGTGTTGTCAGTGCCGGGCAATACGGCCGTCTCCCGATCCTCGTAGGCCGCCGCCATCCGGTGGACCTTCTCCTTGCCTTCCTCGCTGAGTTCAGGCATGTCGTCGGACGTCTTTTGCTCGTCGCTGGTGTCTTCGCTGCTGGTTTGGTCGTCGTCGTCGCTCATAGACGACGGGCTACCCGCTGATGCGAAGGGTCCAAACTGCGCGGTCGAGACAGATCACTTCGAATTCGGGTAGCTGACCCCGGTTAATTGCTCGGAGACCTCCCACAGTCGCCGGCAATCGGCATCGTCGCGGGCCCGCGCGGGCACCTTGGCGGCTGTCACGCCGCCTCCGGCGGCCTCGTAAATGCCATGCGGCCCGTAAAAGGCGCCGCCTTCGGCCTGCGGGGACGTTGCGGCGTAGAGCGCTGGCAGGATGCCTTCGTCGATCTCCTGCCACAGGAACGGAGTCAGGCGCCACGACAGTTTGTACAGCTGCTCCATCACCGACGGTCTCGACCTGCCGTGCGACGGGCCGCTGATCTGCAGATTGGTTTTGGTCAAGCCGGGGTGGGCGGCATTGGAGACGATGCCCCAGCCGGCCTCGCGGCTGCGGTGGTCCAGCTCGCGTGCGAACATCAGCACCGCCAGCTTCGACTGCCCGTAGGCGGGCATGGCCGAGTAGGACTTCTCGAACTGCAGATCGTCGAAGTGGATTTTGCCGCTTTGGCGCGCCGCGAGGCTGCTCAGCGAAACCACCCGGGCGTGGCCCGCGGCGCGCAGCAGCGGCAGCAGGTGCGCTGTCAGTGCGAAATGGCCGAGATGGTTACTGCCGAACTGCAATTCGAATCCGTCGGCGGTGGTGTCGCGCTTGGGCGGAGTCATCACCCCGGCGTTGTTGATCAAGATGTCGATCGGGCGGCCTTCGGCATTGAGTTGCTCGCCAAGAGCTGCAACCGCCGCCAGCGACGACAAGTCAAGAGGTTTGATAGTCAGTTTCGCGTTCGGAACCGTCGCACGGATCTCGTCAATCGCGGCCTCGCCCTTGGCGCGGTTGCGGATCGCCATGACCACGTCGGCCCCCGCCGCAGACAGCCGACGGGCCAATCCGAATCCCAACCCGCTGTTGGCTCCGGTGACGACTGCCAACTTCCCGGACAGGTCGGGCACGGTGGCAACGAGATTGGTAGCCATGGATATCACTCCTCAATCGGTGCGAACTCCGTCTCACAGTGTCACACTGCGTGGATGACAACCAGGCGCCTTGCAAAGATTTCGCTGGGACTTGCCATTTTGGCGATGGTCGTCGGAGGAATCGGCTTGTTCGTGGCGCCTTTTATCAGCGCGTTCGTGCTGGACAAGTATGACGCCTACGGCGAGGTGCCCATCCCGGATCGGCTAGCTTGCATTTGCCAGCCGGCAAAGTCAACGTCAGCTTTCACACCGAGGTCATCTCCGGTCCCAATGGCGGTGGATTGCCGGTACCGCAACTTGGCATGGATATCGACCCGCCCCAGGGCGTTCCGGATCCTGCGGTCACCGAAAGCTATGGCAGCACAACGACAATCAACAACGACTCGCATCGACGGGTGTGGATCGTCCAGGTTCCGGTCGACGGCACGTACACGATCAAGACCGAAGGTCAGGTCAACGGATTCATCAGCCCCAGCCTGGCTTTCGGTCAGGAGAGTTCTCACGGCTGGTCGGTCGGGCCCTTCATCGGGGTGTTCGTCATTGGCACCCTGGGCCTGGTCGGTTCGACGCTGTGGCTGGCGCGAACCCGGGCCGCGCAACCGTTGCCGACCACCGGCCAGCCCTTTGTTTTGCACAGCCCCACGCTGGCGTTTCCGTCGCATGCTTCGCCCGATGAGGCGATCAAGTTGGAGCAGCTGAAAACGCTTGCGTCGCTGCGAGATTCCGGGGCGCTCACCGAAGCTGAATTTGAGACCGAGAAGCGCAGAATCCTCGACGGCCGCTAGTGGCCTCGCGCCACCCACTCGTCGTAGTGAACGATCTCGTCGCCGATGCTGGTGGTATCGCCATGGCCCGTGTAGACGACGGTATCGGCGGGCAGCTTGCCAAGACGGCCCGAAATCGACTGCAAGATGGTCGGAAAGTCCGAGAACGAGCGCCCGGTGGCACCGGGACCGCCGGAAAACAGTGTGTCGCCGCTGAACACCGCACCCAGCTCGGGGGCATACCAGCACACCGAGCCGGGGGAGTGCCCGGGCGTGTGCAGCGCTTGCAGCTCGGTGCCTGCGACGTTCAGCGTGTCCCCGTCGGAGACCGCGCGAAAGTCCTTGCCCGGGTGGGTCATCCGCCACAGCACGTCGTCGCCGGGATGTAGCAGCACCGGCGCGTCGAGCGTCTCGCCGAGTTCGGGGGCCACGGTCACGTGGTCGTTGTGACCATGTGTGCAGATCACCGCCACCACATTCCGCCCGTCGACGGCTGCCACGATCGGCTCCGCTGTGTGCGCCGCATCGAAGACCACGACGTCAGAATCGTCGCCGATGATCCAGATGTTGTTGTCGACTTCCCAACTGCCACCGTCGAGTTCGAAGGTGCCATGCGTAACAACACGCTCGATGGCGGGCATTAGAGCATCACCACCGAGCGCAGCACCTTGCCGTCGTGCATCTTGTGGAACGCCTCCTCGATGTCGCCGAGGCCGATGCGTTCAGAGACGAACTTCTCCAGCGGCAATCGGCCCTGCAGATACAGCTCGATCAAGGTGGGGAAGTCGCGCTCGGGCAGGCAGTCGCCGTACCAGGACGACTTCAATGCCCCGCCATGGCTGAAGAAGTCGAGCAGCGGCATGTCGAGGCGCATGTCGGGAGTCGGAACACCCACCAGCACAACGGTTCCGGCAAGATCGCGGGCGTAGAACGCCTGCTTCCACGTCTCTGGTCGGCCAACGGCGTCGATCACCACGTTGGCGCCGAACCCGTCGGTGAGGTCCTGGACTGTCTTGACCACATCGAGGTCGCGGGCATTGATGGTGTGAGTGGCGCCGAACTTGCGGGCCAACTCCAGTTTGGAGTTGTCGGTGTCTATGGCGATGATCCGCCTCGCCCCAACCAGCGCCGCCCCGGCGATCGCGGCATCGCCGACGCCGCCGCAGCCGATCACCGCGACCGTGTCGTCGCGGGTGACTGCGCCGGTGTTGAGCGCCGCGCCCAGGCCGGCCATTACCCCGCAGCCCAGCAGGCCGGCCACGGCCGGGTCGGCCGCGGGATCGACCTTGGTGCATTGGCCGGCGTGCACCAGCGTCTTATCGGCGAACGCCCCGATTCCCAGCGCAGGTGACAACTCGGTTCCGTCGGTGAGCGTCATCTTCTGCTCGGCGTTGAACGAGTCGAAGCAGTACTGCGGGCGGCCACGTTTGCAGGCGCGGCACTGACCACACACTGCGCGCCAGTTCAGGATCACGAAATCGCCTGGTGCGACGGCAGTTACACCGCTGCCGACCTTTTCGACGGTGCCCGCAGCCTCATGGCCCAGCAGAAACGGGTAGTCGTCGGTGATGCCGCCCTCGCGATAGGTCAGGTCGGTGTGGCAGACCCCGCATGCAGTGACGTCGACCACCACCTCGCCCGGGCCCGGGTCGGGAATAATGATGTCCACCAACTCGACCGGCTCACCCTTTTTCCGTGAAATCACGCCGCGCACTATCTGACTCATGCGGTTTAACCTAGCGCTTGGTCGGTAGCCTGATCGCGATGGCTGCACTCGACGCACTCGACGACTGGCCGGTTACGACCACGGCCGCCGCCGTGGTCGGGCCGTCGGGAGTGCTGGACAGTCACGGCGACATCGATCGGCAATTCGCGTTGGCGTCGGTGACCAAGCTCCTGGCGGCGCGGGCCGGGCAGATTGCGATCGAAGAAGGCGCCGTCGATCTGGACACCGCTGCCGGGCCACCGGGATCGACGGTCCGGCATCTTTTGGCCCACGCGTCGGGGTTGGCCATGCAGTCCGCCGAGACGCTGGCCAAGCCTGGCGCCCGGCGAATCTACTCCAACTACGGGTTTGCGGTGCTGGCCGAGACCGTCGAGCAAGCAGCGGGGATCGAATTCGGTCGCTACCTCGCCGAGGCGGTGTTTGAGCCGTTGGCAATGTCCAAGAGCCGGCTCGACGGCGGTGCGCAGGCCGCCGGCTTTGGCGCGACGTCGACGGTGGCGGATCTGGCGGCCTTCGCCGCTGACTTGCTGAATCCGGCGACCGTGTCAGCGCAGATGCACGCCGAGGCGATCGCCGTGCAGTTTCCCGGCCTCGACGGGGTGCTGCCCGGCTACGGCCGGCAACGGCCCAACGACTGGGGGCTGGGCTTTGAGATCAAGGACTCCAAGACACCGCACTGGACCGGCGAAAAGAACTCGGCGCGCACCTTCGGGCATTTCGGTCAATCGGGCACGCTGATGTGGGCCGATCCCGAGGCCGAGTTAGCACTGGTGGTGTTGACCGACCGCGATTTCGGTGAGTGGGCGTTGCCGTTGTGGCCCGCACTTGCCGACGCCGTGCTGTCCGATGCCGGCAACAGCGGCAGCGACAACCGGAACGCCGCTCCCGCCGGGTAGGACAGGCACTCCAGCGTGCCGTGATGGGCTTGAGCCAGTGCTCGGGCGATCGGCAGGCCGAGGCCGGCGCCACCGGAATCGCGATCGCGGGCTTCGTCAAGACGAACCAGTCGATCGAAGACCCGCTCACGGTCGGCTTCGGGAATGCCAGGCCCGGAGTCGACGACCGTGACCTCGGCTCGTTCGTGACGGGCTCTGGTGGAGACTTCGATCTCGCCGCCATACGGCGTGTGGCGGCGCGCATTGTCCAACAGGTTGGCCAGGATTTGCGCAATTCGGTTGGCGTCGGCGCGGATTGGAAGCAGATGGCCGTCCGAGTCGAGGCGCACCGTCAGTCCGGGGGCGAGCACGGCGGCTCTTTCCACTTCGGAGGCGGCGATGTCAACGAGGTCGACCTCCTCGCAGGGCAGATTCATTCCGGCATCGATGCTCGCGATGTCGAGCAGGTTGGAGACCAACCGGGTGGCCTGGCGGGTTTCGCGGGCGAGCAGCGCAGCGTAGCGGCGTCGGCGCACGTCGGACGTCGTGTCGTCTTCTTCGATGATCGCGGTCAATTGCTGCGCGACAGCCTGGATGGCGGCCACCGGGCTGCGCAGCTCATGTGCCGCATCGGAGAGGAATTGGCGCGTCTTGGCTTCGGCGTCCTCCAGCGCGTTGAGCATCTCGTCGAACGCCGCGGCGGCGTGGCCGAGTTCCGTCTTGGGCCGGTCTGGATGCAGGCGGCGTCCTCGGTCACCGTGAGTGATTTGCTCGGCTGTCGACGTCATCCGTTGCAGCGGCGCCAGTGCGCGTCCAACAGCCAGTCTGACCAGCACTACGACCAACAACAGCGTGACGGTGCCGCCGACAAGCAGGTCCCACCGCAGCATTTCCCGGCGATGATGGATCGCGGTCGTCTTGGCCACCATGGTGATTTTCGAGCCGTCCTGCAGCACCCGCGTCACCCGCTTGCTGGTTTTCTCGGTGCGAGTCGGTGGCGGCGGCGGCTCAATCGGCGGCACCGGTGGAGACGTCCCGGACGGGAGCGTGAGGTCCCCGTAGCGGAGGCTGTCGCGGCCGATCACCTGCACGCGGATGTTCTGGGCCTGCAGCTGATCCACGAGTTCGGCGGGCCCAACCCCGGCCTTGACGAGATTGCCCGCACGGAACATCGCGTCGGTCAACCGCGACTCGAGGTCATGGTTGAGCTGGACGCCCACCGCCTCGTCAATCGCCGCGCCGAGCACGGCGAGCAGCACCGCGATCACGCCGACCGTCGCGACCGTCACCCGTCGGCTCAGCGACGGAGTCGGTGTCTTCGGCGCGGTCATGAACGAGCGGCCGACAACCGGTAGCCGATACCCCGGACGGTGTGCAGAATCCGAGCTCCGTGTGCCTCCAGCTTGCGGCGCAATCCGCTGACATAGACCTCGACGAGGTTGGCGTCGTAGGCGTCGTATCCCCACACCGCCGCCAAAATCTGATCCTTGCTTACCGTCCGGCCACGCTGCTCGATGAAGTAACCGAGCAGCTTCAGCTCGGTCCTCGTGAGATCCAGCACGGCACCGGCTCGACTCACCATGCCGGCCTCCACGTCGACCACAAGGTCACCGATCTGCACTGCCGACGGCACCCGTCCGCGCCGCCGCAGCACCGCGCCGACCCGGGACACCAACTCGGCCACGTCAAATGGCTTGACCACATAGTCGTCTGCGCCCGAGTCGAGGCCGCGCAGGCGGTCGGGCAGCGCGTCTTTGGCGGTCAGCAAGACGATGCCGGCATCACCGTAGCCGCGCACCACATCGATCAAGGCGAAGCCGTCGCGCCCAGGCATCATGACGTCGAGCACCACCAGATCGGGCCGAAATGCGGCCAGTACGTCTTCCAGCCCGCGGCCGTCGACCCTGCCGCCGCTGACATAGCCGGCGTCGGCGAGCGCCTCCACGACCATCTCCCGGATGGCGCCGTAGTCCTCAACGACCAGTACCCGGGGTGAGTTCACGCGGCCATTGTGGCCAGAGCTTCCTGAAGGGGCGCTGAGCAAACCGCCGCGCAGGCCGCCTCCTTCAGGTGCGCTTCAGTTTCGCCGCCGACCGTACGTGCCATGGATTTCGGAATGCTGCCGCCGGAGATCAACTCGGCGCGGATGTACGCGGGGCCCGGTTCAGGGCCCATGCTGGGCGCCGCATCCGCGTGGGACGGGCTGGCCGCCGACTTGTATTCGGCGGCTGCGTCTTACGGGTCAATCGTGTCGGGGTTGACGACGGGGCCCTGGTCGGGCAGGGCGTCGACGGCGATGGCCGCGGCGGCGGGCCGGTACGTGACGTGGCTGAGCACCACCGCCACCCATGCCGGGCGGGCGGCCGCCCAGGCCCGCGCCGCGGCGAGCGCCTATGAGACGGCATTTGCGATGACGGTGCCGCCGCCCGCGATCGCGGCCAACCGCAGCCTGTTGGAGTCGCTGGTGGCGACGAACATCCTCGGGTACAACACACCAGCGATCGCAGCCACCGAAGCCCACTACGGCGAGATGTGGGCGCAGAACGCCGCGGCGATGTACGGCTATGCCGGCGCCTCGGCAGCGGCCTCGACGTTGACCCCGTTCAGGCCGCCGCCTCCGACCACCAACGGACCTGTCGTTCTGTCCGCGGTGCCGCAAGCCTTGCAGGGACTCGCAACGCCCCTGTCCACGTCGTCCGACCCATACGCCGCGCTGCTCGCGGCGTTAGACGACTCGAGATCTTTTCTCTATCCGGTGTCGATACTGTCGGCGTTGCCGCAGCGGGCTATTTCGATCGCGAACATGTCGAAGTCGCTCATGTCGACCACCGGCGCGGCCGCCAAGGCCGTCACGTCGATGGAGCCGGCCATCGGCGTCGCAGGCTTCGCCCCGGCGGGCATCCCTGCCGGTGCGGCGGTCTCGGCGGGGCTGGGCCGGGCGGTCTCAGTCGGTGCGCTCTCAGCACCACCCACCTGGGGCGCGCCCACTCCGGTCGCTCCGTCATCGGCTGGGAGCGGCTTCGGCCCGGCCGCGCCCGTCACTGCCAGTGGACCACCGGTGGCATCACCGGTGGCGCCGATAACGGCCATGCTCGGCAACGGCGCCGGCAGTTCAGCTTCCCGATACGGGATGCGTCCCACTTTCGTTGCCCGTCCGCCCGCCGCGGGATAATGGGCATGGTGTCGGACCAACGCACACCGGTAGCGGCATCAATCAGCACAGGGCGACGTTGGTTCATGCTCGCGGTCACCCTGGCGGTGACATCGTGTTCCTTCCTGTTTATCAACTGCGGTGTCTTCCTGATCCCGGCATTGGAGACCAACCGTCATACGTCGCTCACGGCGGCCGGCCTGTTGTCGGCGATGCCCAGCTTCGGCATGGTGGTGACGCTGGTCGGTTGGGGCTACCTGGTGGACCGGCTTGGCGAGCGCGTGGTCCTCGCGGCGGGCTCAGCGTTGACCGCAGTCGCGGCCTTTGCCGCGGCACCGCTGGACTCGCTGGTGGGAATCGGCGCACTGCTGTTTGTCGGCGGCATGGCCGCTGCCAGCCCCAACGCGGCGGGCGGCCGGCTGGTATCGGGATGGTTCCCGCCGCACCAGCGCGGTCTGGCGATGGGAATCCGCCAGGCCGCACAACCGCTGGGCGTGGCAATCGGCGCTGTGGCGATGCCCGAGTTGATCGAGATTGAAAACGGATTCTTCTCGGCGCTGCTGTATCCGGCGATTGCGTGCGCGGTAGCCGCCCTGGCCAGTCTCATTTTCCTGGCCGACCCACCGCGCCCGACCCAGGCCGCCGATGTCCAGCAGCAGCTGGCCAACCCTTACCGGCGGTCGAACGTGTTGCAGCGCATTCACCTGGTTTCCGCGCTGCTGATGGTGCCGCAATCGGTGACGGTGACGTTCATGCTGGTCTGGTTGATCGTCGATCATCATTGGTCGATACCGACCGCCGGCGCGCTGGTGACCGTTGCGCAACTGATCGGTGCGCTGGGCCGCATCGTGGTCGGCAGGTGGTCTGATCGCGTCGGTTCGCGGTTGCGGCCGAAGCGGACGATCGCTGTCGCTTGCTTCCTGGCGTTGGTGGTACTCGCGGTTACCGACCACGTGGACTCGCCGCTCGCCGAGGCCGCGATGGTGGTCGCGGCGGTGATCGCGGTGGGCTACAACGGGCTGGCCGCGACCGCGATCACCGAGTACGCCGGGGCGTTTTGGAGTGGGCGGGCGTTGGGGGCGCAGAACACCTGCCAGCGGTTGACCGCGGCGATCACCCCGCCGGCGTTCGGTGCGCTGATCACCGCAGCCGGTTATCCGCTGGCCTTCGCGATATGTGCGCTGTTCCCGCTGGCCGCGGCGCCGATCATCCCGGTCGGCGATGAATCGGCAGATCAGGGGCCCTCTCGCGAGAAGGGACTAGCGCAACAGGGGTCTCACAAGGCACAATAGACACGCAAGACACAGAAGTACCTGCTCGTCGGTTCACCAGGTCGTTGGGGAAGACGTCCCTCGTGGAGCCGAAGGAGCAGCAGATGCGCGCGTCGAACCAGTTCGCCGACGTGACGACCGGCGTGGTGTACATCCACGCCTCGCCCGCCGCGGTGTGTCCGCATGTCGAGTGGGCGTTGGCCAGCACTTTGGGGACGGCAGCCGCCCCTCCCAATCTGAAGTGGACCCCGCAACCGGCGATGCCCGGGCAGCTGCGTGCCGTGACCAACTGGGTCGGTCCGGTAGGCACCGGCGGCCGGTTGGCCAATGCGTTGCGTTCCTGGTCGGTGCTGCGGTTTGAGGTCACCGAGGATCCCAGCCCCGGCGTCGACGGGCAGCGTTTCAGCCACACGCCACAGCTGGGACTGTGGAGCGGAGCGATGAGCGCCAACGGCGACGTGATGGTCGGGGAGATGCGGCTGCGAGCGATGATGGCCGACGGCGCCGACGCATTGGCCGCCGAACTGGACTCGGCGCTGGGTACGGCGTGGGACGAGGCGTTGGAGGTCTACCGTGACGGCGGCGACGGCGCCGAGGTGTCCTGGCTCAGCCGCGGCGTGGGGTAAGCACCCTCAGCGCACCGGGAACCGCAGAGATCTGAGCGGGCAGCGCGCAGGCATACTCGCCGTCGGCGTACGCGTTGATGCCGGGCGACTCGACGTCGACGGAAGTCGCACGCGCCGTGGTGACTTCGTCGAGGCCGACATGCGTGCCCTTGTAGACGGTGGGGAACAGGCGAATCAGCCGAGTTCGCGACGCCGAGTGCACCATGGTGATGTCGAGTTGACCGTCGGCAGGATTTGCGTTGGGGCAGATCAGCATTCCGCCGCCATAGCTGCGGGTGTTGCCGAACGCCGCAAGCGTGAGGTCGGTGACGATCTCGTCGCGTCCATCGAGTGTCAGCCGGAAAGGCAGTAACCTCAGCCGCGACAGCTCGGCGAGCATCGCCAGGTTGTAGCGCATCCGACCGCGCGGCCAACGCATCCGGTTGGCGCGGTCGGTGACCAGCGAATCGAACCCTGCGGCCGCAACGGTGCCGAACCACTTGGTCACGCCGTTGCGGTCGCAGATCCGGCCCAGGTCAACGGTTTCAGTCCAGCCGTCAGCGACGACGTCGGCGGCGGCAACGGGATCGTTTGTGGGCAAACGGAATTCGCGAGCATGATCGTTACCGGTGCCGGCGGGAATGATACCCAGCGGAATATCCGTGTTGGCCAGTGCTTGCAGCGCATCGGCGATCACGCCATCCCCGCCGGCGACCACCAGTGCGTCGGTGCCTTTTTCGACCGCAGCATGCAGCAGGCGACGGGCGTGCTCGGCATCGCTGCCGACGATCGCCACGACATCGACGCCTCGCTGCTGCAGGCGCTCGATCGCCTTTCCGGTGGCGTGCGGTGCGTTTCCGTGTCCCGATGCCGGATTGGTCAGCACGGTCACGCGACCGATTTCGCGCTGCGTCGTCACGGAATCAGCTTGCCGGGGTTGAGAATTCCCGCGGGATCCAATGTCGATTTAACCGCCCGCAGGACTTGGACGCCCAACTCGCCGACCTCGTCGCGCATCCACGGGCGGTGGTCGGCGCCGACCGCGTGGTGATGGGTGATCGTCCCGCC
>DAIODV010000063.1:5562-13508 GCA_036746615.1 Mycobacterium sp. | reverse complement strand
GATCCGGCGGGGTAGTCGGCGAGGCCGGCGACGGAACGATCATCGTGCCTGTCCTTGGGTCGAACAAATCAGGATGCTGTTGGCGGATCCTGGCAATGACGCCGTCGAGCCGCTGCGGGCTTGCCGTCAACGCGGTCATGGCATCGGTGATGTCTTGCCGTGTCAGACCGGTCAGCCAAGCCTTCGGGTCGCCAGTGCACTGGTTGACGTGCTCCACCGCGGCGAGCACGTCATTAGGAGTCGCCATTGCTCACCTGAGCGAACATGCTCGCGACAGTAGCCAGGCACATGCGTGCCAGACAATTCACTCTTGTGAGTCGACCGCTAGCCGGTGGAGGTCGTGTAATGCGCCGCCAACTTCTCCAATGCAGCCTTTTTCGCGACAGCGACCTCGTGGGCATCAGACACCACCGACAGAATTTCGCGTTGCTTCGCGATCAGGAACCTTTGGAACTCGCGCGCACCAACCGCGGTATCAAGCCCGATCGCAGTCTGATTCGCGACGGCGCGGTCGATTTCGGCGGCGATTGCGTCGAGGCGCCGCAGCCCCTCGACCGTGGCGGCATGCGCGCTGGCCAGTGCCTCCGCCAGTGCACGGTCGGCATCGGCGGCCGCACCGTGTTGTCTCGACAGCGCGGCTTGCCCTTCCGTGATGGCATCGATCGACCGCCCGGCCTGCTCTGCCATGGCTTGACCGTACTCAGGGCTTTCGTGCTCACCAACCATCGCCACTATCCCACTGGGCGCCTGATCTGCACGCCCGTACCGAGCGGACTGATCCGGACGGTAGCGCCGGCGTGCGGTGCTTCGACGACAAGATTGTGGCCGATCGCCAGCTGGACGTGTCCGGCGCTGGGAAAGACGAGGTCGCCCGGACGGACCTGGTAACGCGGAACCGGAATCCCGTCGTAGATCTGCTGATAAGTAGTGCGGTCCAAGTGAATTCCCGCCCGCGCATAGGACCATTGCGTCAGCCCAGAACAATCGAACCGGTCGGGTCCAGTTGCGCCCCAAACATATGGGCTGCCCAACCGCGAGAGCGCCGCCCGCACCGCGATCCCGGCGCGGGTGTTGGCCGGCGGCAATCGCAGCCCGGCCCGGTGCCCGGTGCGTCGCAATGCTCGGTAGCGCAAGGCGCGCAAGGCCGCCCGATGCCGGCGCGCCTGCTGGCGAGCCGACAACACATGCGTCTGTTGTGCCCGCAGCCGCGCCGCCCGACGGCGCACCGCCTCGCGCTGCGCCATGGGTGTGCTCGGCATCGCGGTGTCGGCGCGGGCCTCGTCGAGCACACTCTTGGTCAGCGCGCGAGCGTTGGCGTGATCGTGCAGCGCCTGGGTCGCCGTGGCTGCCAGCGCGGCGTCCGTGGTGACGGCCAATCTCAGCTCAGCCCGGCTGTGGTCCACTGCGGAGCGGTAAAGTTCCTGTCCCCCACCGGTATTCAGTCCCGCTGCTCGCCTCAATAACGCGTCGTGGTGCGTTAGGTCCGCGTTCAGAGCTACCCCGCCGGGCGTCCCGGCGAATAGTTGGTGTGCGCGGTTCAACACCGAGAGTTCGCTTCCGGTCACTGTCCCTCCCCCAGCCTGGTGTCCTCGCCGGCGAAAGCCCGCACGCGCGGCAGCGCCCCCGGTGGTATCACACCCCGATTGCGGATGTCCCACATTTCCGCGGTGCTGACTCCGAGCAGTGCGGCGATTACTGGCTCCGGCAGCGGTGACCGCGCGCATGCTCGATCGAATCGGGCAGACAGGCTCATCGGCATCCGCTCCAGAAGAGCACCGCGTGTCGCCTCCAACGCCTGCAGATGCCGCATAAGCCGTCCCGCCGAAGCTGCGTCGGCATTGACCGCCACCCGCCAAGAGTTGGCGGCGAGCATCTCAGCCTTCACGCATTGACCGATCACAGAAAGAATATACGTCTCATATTCGTTTGATGTCGTCTCAGGCAGTCGCTCGATCACCGAGTTGATTGCGTCGAGCTGAGCTTCGGCGTATCCCTCGAGTACTTCGGTGTCGGTGCGCCGATCCACGACAATGGGTTCGGCGGACCGAGCAGGCGGCCGTTCCGGCGGTCTGACCGCGGTCAGGCGCTCGAGCTCGGCCGCCGGATCCGCGGCCACCACGAGCCGAGAGTAGGTTCCCGGCGGCAGGCCGAGCCCGTTTTCTACCTTCTGAACTGTGCTTTTGTGAGGCTTGCGGGCTCCTCGCTCGAGGTAGCTCAGCCCCATGACGCTGACCCCGGTGGCCGAGGCGAAGTCGGCCAGCGACCAGTCGCGCGATTCGCGCAGCTCTCGAATTGCTGCACCTGCCGATTCGCGGCTCACCGCAGCGCTCCGGCCATATTCGGATAGTACACAGCCGCACCCGTCCACCTTCGTATATATGTTTTTGTCTCGTTTCTCTTGCCAAAGCGGCTTGGCTGTGTATACGCTTCTGCATACGTTTTGGTTTGAAGGAGGCGGACTGATGGGGCACCCATGTTCGGTCAACCCGGAATTGTGGTTCGGCTACGCCGACGATGACGGCGGCGACGGTGCCGCCAAGGCGCGCGCTTATGAACAGTCAGCCACTGAGGCGCGGCTGCTCTGCCTACGGCGGTGCCCGCTGGCGCAACAGCGGTTGTGCGCGCGCTACGCGGTCGAGAACCGCGAAGAATATGGCGTCTGGGCAGGGGTCAAGCTGCCGGGCGGCCAGTACCGCAAGCGTGAGCAGCTGGCGAGGGCGCACGCCATTCTGCGCCAGATCGCGGCCGGTGAGATCAATTCGCGGCAGTTACCCGACAACGCGGCGCTGCTGGCGCGGCGCGAGGGCGACGCTGTTCCGGTGACCGCCACGGTGTTTCATCTACCCGTCCGCGAGGTCGGCCCGCGATCGGCAGCCTGACCATTTCCCGTGCCCGGCGGTCGTTTACCCGTGATGAAATAGGCGGGTGCTACGAAGTTGGTCGCGCTTAGCGCTGGTTTTGGCGGCGAGTTGTGCGGTGTTGTCCGGTTGTCATGACACCGTGGCCGGCCGGGCCGTATCGCCGATCTATGATCCCTCCACCGCGGGTGGGTTACCGGTGAACGATGTGCCCAGCGGTGTCCGCCCCGGTGCACCCGCGCCGACCCTCAAAGTGCATGGGGGACAAGGGGGAGCGATCGATCGGCTGGCGACTCTGTCCGTGGAGGACATCGAGGCGTATTGGCGGATGAACTTTCCCCGCACCTTGTCGGGACACTATGAGCCGGTGACAGAGTTGTACTCCTATGACTCCCACGATCCATCGTCGCCGATGATCTGCGACAACGAAACCTACAAGCTCACCAACGCCTTCTTCTGTGCAAGCGACTGGCTGATTGCCTGGGATCGCAGCGTGTTCTTGTCGACGGTGCAGAAGTACTTCGGTGACATGGCGGTGACCGGTGTGCTCAGCCACGAATACGGGCACGCAATCCAGCGCATGGCCCATCTGGTCAAGAGATCGAAGACCGTGCTCGTCGCCGAACAACAGGCCGACTGCTTCGGTGGCGACTACCTGCGCTGGGTCGCCGAGGGCAAGTCCCCACGGTTCACCCTCGACACCGGGGATGGTTTGAACAAGGTCCTCGCCGGCATCATCACCAGCCGCGATCCGGCCTCGGTGCAGGCCAGCGATCCGGAAGGCCATGGCACCGCGTTAGATCGGGTCGCGGCATTCCAGATCGGCTTCACCTCGGGCGCCACCGCGTGTGCCGAGATCACCGCCGAGTCCATCCAGCAGCGCCGCGCTCAGCTGCCCGAGTCGCTGCAGCCCGCGTCAAGCAATCGCAAGTCCGATAAGCCGATAACCGAGGCCAGCGTTCGCCAACTCTTCGACCAACTCGCCACGCTCTTCGACGCCAAGACCCCGCCGGCGTTGTCGATGCAGCCGACAGAGTGCGGGGGAGCGGACGTGACAAAAGCGGTGGCCTATTGTCCGGCGTCGAACACTGTGCTGGTCGACCTGCCTGCTTTGCAGAAACTGGGCGAGCCTGGCGACGAACGTCACGACTACGTGCTGTTGCAGGGCACTAATACCGCGATGTCGGCGCTGATCTCCCGCTATGCGCTGGCGGTTCAGCGCGAACGTGGCCTACCTATGACATCGATTGCGACTGCACTGCGTACCGCCTGCCTCACCGGCAGAGTTGAGCGGCAACTTGGCGAAACGGCCGACGCGGCAATGCCTTTGACTTCACGTGACATCGACCAAGCCGTGGCGGGTCTGCTCGGGAATGGCTTGGCGGCCAGTGACGTCGACGCGACGACGGTGCCCGCAGGGTTTGCTCGAATCGCCGGCTTCCGCGCCGGTCTCACCAGTGACAACGCTGACCGGTGCTACACCGAATTCCAGGGCTGAAAGGCATCCTGATGGCCAGAACACAGTGGGGGAGTGGCGACGACCCCGAACGGACCGAGGTAGTGCCGGGGCGGGCAGGCCGCCAACCGAGGCCCGACGTCGACCCCGACAAGACGGTCGTCATCGCTCCTTCGCAAGGCGCCCCTGAAGAAAAGACGACACCGGTAGCGCCGAGGTTCCCACCCGCGCCAAGCGGTTATCCCGTCGGCGCCTATCACCCACAACTCGGCCAGTACCCTGTGCCGCCTGCGCCGATTCCCCCTGCGCAGATCGGTCGCGGCTGGCTGTGGGCGGTACTTGCCGTCGGCGCCGTTGTTTTGAGCGCCGTGGCCGTGCTTGTGGTCCTGCGCGTCGGCCCGATCAAATCTCTCACTGCTGACAAACTCAACATCAAAGCGGCAGAGGCCGGCGTGCGGAACGTACTAACTGATCCCACTGCCGGCTACGGCCTGGCCAAGGTCAACGACGTCATCTGCAACCACGGCGTCGACCCCACCATCTTCAAGGGCCACACGTTCACCTGCGACCTCACCGTCAACGGCCACCAGGCGCAGGCCACGGTCACCTTCGTCGATGACCGTGGAAGCTACTCAGTCGGACGCCCCGAGTAACCTCCACGGTTACTGGGCGACGCGCTTCGCGATTGTTGATGCGATGGTTTCCGCCTCGTTCGACGGGTTGGCGTCGCAGGCCGTCACATCGACGACGACGTTATTGTTCGACGTCACCGCGCGCTGGCAGGTGGGACCGCCCGCTGCGGAGATCCGGGCCGTGATGATGCCGCGGTGCACAGACACGTCCTGGACTGTCCAGCTCATGGGGTTGGGGTGGCTCGGATTCAACACGACCGGCGCCGTTTGGCATGTCGCCCAGGTAGCGCCCTGCTGACCAACGAGGTCAGCGGCCGACGAAGCTGTTCCGAAGGTGGTCACTGCGCTCAATACCGTCGCGGTATGGGCTTGATCGTGCAGCGCCTGAACGTAGGTGGCGCGCGATCCCGAACCCGCGTAAGCGTTTTCGTTCGCAGGGATGACTGCTCCGACACACTTGGCGGGGTCGGCGACGTCGGTGAACATGCCCGGCCCCGACAGTTTGTCGATCGCCTCCAGTCCCGCCGTGCCCATGACCTGAGCGACGTAGGCGGGATCGGGCAGCAACGTCGGCAGTGCGCTGTCGCTGATCGAGGTTACGTGCGGCGGCGCAGCCGGCGTCGACGGCGCGGGGGCCGCGCTGGATTTTGTCGGTGGCGCAGGGACGGGAACGCCACCGGGTACCGCGTGCGAATTGTTGTCGCCTGAAGTCGATGCGGCCACCGCAACCGTAATTGTGGCTACCGCGACGGCTGCGCCGGCGACGGCGAGCAGCCATCGTTGGGTCTTCGGGTTCTGACCACCGGCAGGTGGCATCCCCCAAGGCGCTGGCGGCGCCCACGCGTTCGGCGCGCCCCAGAGCTGTTGCTGCGGGGCAGCCATCGGGGGGATCGGAGCGGGCGGTCCCCACGCCGGCGCTGGCGCGTAGCGGGTTCGAGGCCGAAGCGCGACTGTCGGGTCTTCGGTCGGCCGGCCGAAGCCGCCGTTGCCGTGCTGATGAGCCGGAGGAGTGAGGGTGTGGGTCATGTTGCGGCGCTCCTTTGTCGGTGTGGAAGCCATTGCACTGGCTCGGCGATGCAACGATTCAACCATATAAAGCGTAGCGATGCAACACTAAACCGTAGCGGTGGCGTAGCATTGCATTTATGCCTCGTCTCCCCAGGTCAGCTTGCGCTTCTACTAGGCGGCCAGGTGGTTTTGCGGGGTGTTTCCTCGTCGGGACCGCAGCATTTCCCCCAGCTAAACTGTAGCGGTGCAACGGGCTGGCCGTCGTGGTCCGACCGCGGTCACGGATTCAGCCCTGCGTGCCAGATGCTGGGCAGAAAGTCGGTAGGTTCGGCGACGTGGTGCTGAACGCCGGAACGATGGTCTCGGGTTACCGCATCGAAAAGGTGCTGGGCTCCGGCGGCATGGGCACGGTGTACCTGGCTGCCAATCCCGTGCTGCCGCGCAGCGACGCCCTCAAAGTCCTCAGCTCGGAGCTTTCCCAAGACCAGCAGTTTCGCGCGCGGTTTCTTCGGGAAGCCGACCTCGCCGCCACTCTGGACCACCCCAACGTGGTCACCGTATATACCCGCGGTGAAACCGAGGAGGGCCAGCTGTGGATTGCCATGCAGTATGTAGCGGGCAGCGACGCTAACAAAGAACTCGACGAGGGCCGGATGACCGCGAGGCGGGCCGGTCATATCGTCAGTGAAGTTGCGAAGGCTTTGGATTATGCGCACCGCCGCAGGCTGATTCACCGCGATGTCAAACCGGCGAACTTCCTGCTGGCGCCGGATGACGAGCGAATCTTCTTGGCGGACTTCGGGATCGCGCGTGCCCTCGACGACAGCGTCGGACTGACCGCGACTGGGACGGTGATGGCCACCGTCGCGTACGCCGCACCGGAGCTGCTGGGGTCAGGGCAAGTCGACGCACGCGCGGATATCTACGCGCTCGGGTGTTCGCTATATCGGCTGTTGACCGGTCGCCCGCCATTCGCCTCGTCAGGTGGCATGGCCGCAGTGATGGCGGCTCACCTGTCCCAACCGCCGCCACGAGTGACTGACCGCGCCAAGGACTTGCCCCAAGCGATCGACCACGTAGTCGCGAAGGCGATGGCCAAAAATCCCGCCGACCGTTATCAGAGCGCGGGCGAATTCGCGGCGGCCACCGTCGCCGCCCTCGAGGAAGGCGTCACCGTGCCGGTGAGCCGGACTCAGAACCGCCCGCCGCAGGCAGCACCGCCCCAGCCTCGGTGGTCACCATCGCCAGCACCGGGGCCCGCCACCCCCGTCCATCCGGGTAGCCACTTCAGCCCACCGTTTCCTGCGTCAACCGAGCGATCGCCCCGCGAGACCGCCACCATCGCCGGTGCGCCGCAGCATTTTCCTCCTCCGCACCAACCCGACGCGGCGCCCTCGCGTCGGAGGCGAATGCGCGGGTGGATCGTTGCTGCGATCGCAGCGGTCGTGCTAATCGTTGCTGGATCAGTCGCCGTGATCCACCTGCAAAACGGCTCGCCCCAGGGCTACCAGCCCCAGTCCTTCAACCACGTACATGGAACCACCCGAGTCGACACCGAACCGCACACCGTAGCGGCGGTCGGACCCGGCGACGGCGACGCGGCCCTGGCACTTGGCATGCAGCCTGTGGTGATGACCGAACCGGGCGGCAAACTGGCCAGCTGGGAGCAGCAACTGGTCACCGGCGGGGTCAAGGTGGTGCCGTCGGTCGACACCGCTGCGATCCAGGTGGCCAAACCCGACGTCGTCATCGCCACCGGCACCATCGACGACGTCACCTATAAGGCGCTGTCGGCGATCGCCCCAACCGTCACTCGGCCCTCGGACAACACGGGGTCGACGTGGACCTGGCAGAACCAGCTGACCTGGATCGGGCGCATTCTCGGCCGCACGGACAAAGCGCAGCAACTCATCGACACGGCCGGCCGCAGGCAAGCCGATCTTCGCAGCCAAAATCCGGCGTTCATCGGCGAGTCCGTCGCAGTGATCAATG
>DAIODV010000063.1:0-5552 GCA_036746615.1 Mycobacterium sp. | reverse complement strand
GCGAGGCCTATATGGACGGCACTTTCCTCGTTGAGCGGGGCACCATCGCCGACGTGACCCTGCCGGCCGACACCACCGACCCGGCGTTCAACGGCAAGTCCGTCGCAGTGATCAATGTCAGCGACAGCGGCGTCACCGCCACGCTGCGCGGCACGCCCGCAACCGACTACCTCGAGGGCTTGGGCTTCAGCTACAGCGACAAGCTGAAACGCACCGCCGCCGACACCGGCAGTGTGCGGCCGATGACCGACAACGACCTGTACTCACTCGGCACCGACGTCATGGTTACGGTGCGCACCGACAAGGCAGCCGGCGGCGGTGGATACAACGGGCTGCCCCAACCGCTCACGTTGTATCGCGGAGCGATGGTCATCGTCGACGACCCTAATGTGATCGCCGCACTGGCCGCCGACAGCTACCTCGCCACCGAATACCTCAACTCGAACTTCGTCAGCGGCCTTACCGCCCAAGTGCATTAAATAGGCGTGCGCTTGCACCCCCGCGACTCCGTCTATCGTTTCTCGTGTGACCAAACGCAACACCTTTGTCCTGAAGGCGGCATTCGCCGGGGCCGTTGCGATGACGTTGGCCGGTTGTACCTCGACAGTCGGCGGCGTTGCAGTGATCGGGTCGCAGTCCAGCGATTCTGACGGTGCCGTCGTGGCACTGCTGGACACCGGGAAGTATCCGACGACTCCCGGCCACCCGGTGGGTACCGCGGGTAGTCAGGCGACCGGCGCCGTTTTAGAAGCGCAGCGCATGGCGGAGTATGTGGCGGGGCCATGGCAGGTCAACGCCCACCCAACGCAGCTGCGACAGCCGAACTTCCTGGCCATCCAGGCAGCGCCAGACATTCATCTGCTGAAAGACGTTCTGCCACAACCGATGCCCGATGTCGCCTCGGCGCATGGTGTCATCACGGCATTTATCACGTCCCGCACATCGGGCAATGCGCAAGTGCCGCTGACATTGACAAATCTGGTGATGCGCTTCCCCGACCCCGCCGCCGCGTCGCCCGCCGCCACCGAGATGGCCGACCAGACCAGCAAGCTCCCCGATCCGCCGCGATCCCCGATAGCCATTCACGACCTGCCCGAGGCGCTCGCATCGACCCATGCCGCTCCCGGCGACCAAACGGCGATCGATAGTTTCACTGCTCATGGCGCCTACGTGCTTTATCAGAACGCGCAATCGAAAAAAGAAGAATTCTCGGATTTGCAGCCACAAGCCGAGGAGTTGATCGAAGGCGCATTGCAGGCACAAGAAAAACTGATCGACCAGTTCGCGGCGACCGATCCCGCAAAGCTGGCCGACTTGCCGCTGGATCCCACCGGAAAGCTGTTGGCTCGCACGCTATCAACGTCGGACGAGTCAGCGGCTCTAGTGGTCGGGGTGTGGCAGCCACGCGCGTGGCTACACTTCGAAAACGATCCCGTCGCAGCGGAAGCCTCCTATGCCGCCGCCGGTGTCGAGGTGGTAGCCAAAGGTCTGACGACGGTGTACAAGACCGACAACGCCGGCGGCGCGGCGCGCATGGTAGAGCGCTTCACCACACACCTGGGCCCATCGATGAAGGCCATCGCCGGAGTGCCAGGCCTGCCGTCGGCCAAATGCCTTGCCCGCCAAGGCGTGGCGCCTGGGCCGACCCTGCATGAAACAACGGCGTCCTATCTTTGCATGGCATCCGCCGATCAGTACGCCTTCATCGCCTACTCCGCCACGGAGAAAGACGTCCGGCAGCAGATCGCCGCACAATACCGGATCCTTGCGGGGAAATAGCAGTGATGGGAAGACTATTGGAGCGAAGATACGGCGCAGCGCTGGCCGCGACATGTGTTGCGGCGCTGGTGAGCTGCAGCACGACGGTCGCTGGGGTCGCCGTAAAGGCCCCCGACCACGCCGAGGCCGACGGCGCGATCGTGGCGTTGCTGGATACCGGTAACTATTCGACGAGGGCGGACCATCCTTTCGGAAATGCAGGTAACCCCCGCACCGGAGCAATGTTGGAAGCACATCGGCTCGCCGTCAACGTGGTTGGCCCATGGCAAGTCGACGCGGCCTATCAGCATGTCGCGCTGATGAATACGACGTCCACCTCGCCGCTTCCTGAGGCAAAGTTGCTGGCCCAAAACAATGTGCTGGCGGATCCGATGCCTGACATCGCCGCGGCGCACGGCTTCATCACCGGCTTCTCCAGCTTCCGCCGGGCCAGTGCAAAGAAACTTCTCGTCAACGTGGTGCTGCGGTTTCCCGACGCCGATGCCGCTGGGGCCGCTGCCCACGAGATGGCAGACCGATACCCCCATTCAGACGCGCCCCCACGGCCGGTGACGATCGAGCGCCACCCTGACGCGATCGCAACGCTCTACGACTATCCCGACGGCGGGGTCGGGGCGGCAAGCTTTACCGCGCGCGGACCATATGTGCTCGTCCAACAACTACAGATCGAGGACCGCTACGACGCCGGGACGGCTCCCGTGCTGATCGGGTTGGCACTCGACAAGCAGGAACCACTGATCGACCAGTTCAAGCCAACCGATATCGCGAAACTGGTCGACTTGCCAAAGGACCCGACGGGGCAGTTATTCGCCCGTACGCTGCGGGCTCCCGACGGCAGCGCACCGTACTTGATCGGGGTATGGGAGCCGAGCGCCTGGCTGAACTTTGAAGACGACCCGATCAAGGCGGCAACCCTTTTCGACGTCGCCGGCGTTCAGGCAGTCTCGCAACAACGGACCACCGTCTACCAAACACGCGACGCGACGGGGGCCACCGAGCTGGTCAAGCAGTTCGCTGCGGACATGCGCGCAACGGATAGTGCTCATCAAATCAGCGGAGTCACCGGCCTGCCGCAGGCTCAATGCTTTGCCCGGCAGAACGCCGCAGAATTGCTCGAACAACCCAATCCACCGCTGTCGTTTCTGCGAGTTGCGTGGCCATTCAAGTGTGTCGCCCGCGCGGATCGATATACCTTCACCGCGTTCAGCGACAACGAGACAGACGTCAAGCAGCAAATCGCCGCGCAGTACCGGATCCTCGCCGGCAAGTAACCGCGCGCTTAGCCGGGTTGAATCGGCTTGCCGACGGGTAATACCGGGACAACATGACTTTTGACCTGACACCGACGGCGGCCCAACACGACCTGGCGCGGCGCACTCACGAATTTGCCGAGTCGGTCATCCGACCTGTCGCACTCGACTACGACCAGAAGCAGGAATTCCCCTGGCCCGTCCTGGAGGAGGCTGCCCAACGCGGGTTCTACAGCCCGCTGTTTTACCGCGATCTCATCGGCGACCCGACTGGTATCTCGCTGCCGATGTTCATGGAGGAATTGTTTTGGGGATGCGCCGGGATCGGTTTGGCGATCGTGATGCCGGCGCTCGCGCTCTCGGCTATCGGGCAAGCCGCCTCGCCCGAGCAGATGCTGGATTGGGCTCCGCAATGTTTCGGCACCCCGGGTGATCTCAAGCTTGCGGCGCTCGCGATCTCGGAGCCCGAAGGTGGCAGCGACGTACGCAATCTGCGGACCCGGGCCCGTCGCGACGGCGATGACTGGGTGATCGACGGTCACAAGATGTGGATCGGCAACGGCGGTATCGCCGACGTGCATGTGGTCAACGCGGTCGTCGACGAAGAACTTGGTCACCGCGGCCAGGGACTGTTCATCGTGCCAGGCGGCACGCCGGGCCTGGTGTTGGTGCGCAAGCTCGACAAGCTGGGCTGCCGCGCCTCCCATACCGCGGAATTGCGCTTCGACGGTGTCCGAGTGCCCGCTGCCAATCTTTTGGGTGGACAAGAGAAGCTCGAGCACAAGCTTGCTAAAGCGCGTGAGGCCGTCGCGGGTGGAAAACGCTCTGGTTCAGCGACATTGGGAACATTCGAGCAGACTCGTCCGATGGTCGCTGCTCAGGCGATCGGCATTGCGCGGGCGGCGTTGGAATATGCCACTACCTATGCCACCCAGCGCGAAGCGTTTGGCGGGCCGATCATCGACAACCAGGGGATAGCGTTTCCGTTGGCGGAGATCGCCACTCAGATCGAAGCGGCGCGGCTGTTGACCTGGCGGGCGTCCTGGATGGCCGCCAAGGGCATCCCGTTCGAGCGCGGTGAGGGCTCGATGTCGAAGATGGCCGCCAGCGAGGTTGCCGTAAGGGCAACCGAGCGAGCCATTCAGACGATGGGCGGTTGGGGTTACATCACCGACCATCCGGTCGAGAAGTGGTATCGGGATGCCAAGTTGTACACCATCTTTGAGGGCACCAGTGAGATCCAGCGGATCGTCATATCCACAGCGCTGGGAGCTTCGGAAGGGGCTCCGCCGCTGCACGTCGAGATCGAGCCGTCCGGTGGTCCGTTGAACCGGATGTTGGGCCGCGGCACACCGCTGCGTTCCCGCGTCGCTGATGCAGCACTCGCGGCCAAGGATCGGGTCCCCGAGCCGGTAATGCGGCTTGCTATGAAGGTCCTGCAACCGCCACGGAAGTAGGAACACGGATGACGACAGACAAGACCGGCGCCCAGACCACCGTCAGCGCCGCCGACGGCAAGTACACCATCGCCGTCGATGGCCAGACCGTCGGGCTTGCCGCCGTGGCTGATCGCGACAACCAGCGGGTGTTCTATCACACGGAGGTCGACGAAAACTTCGGCGGACGCGGCTTGGCCAACATTCTGGTGGAGGAGGCGCTCGAGGCCACCCGCGCCGACGGCAAACGCGTTGTCGCCGTATGCCCCATGGTGGCCGCGTTCATCAAGAAGCACCCTGAGTTCGCCGACATCACCGACCCGGTCAGGCCCGAGATATTGCGCTGGGCAGAAACGCTTTAGCTCACGCTGGCGAAAATTGGTGCGGTACCGCCGTCTGATCAGAATTTAGACTTGCCTCGGCGCGGCTTCCAGGCCGTGCACTAGGAGGGAAGCAGATCGTGAAGCTGGCGGAAGCATTGTCCTTGCGCGCGAATTCGGTACGCCGGATCGAGCAGCTGCGCAGCCGCATCGTCAGCAACGCTCGCTATCAGGAGGGCGAGGAGCCGGCTGAGGACGCCGCGGCTCTGCTTGCCGAAGCCGACGAGATGCTGGCTCAGTACGAAGCTCTCATCCGGCGGATCAACCGGACCAACGCCGCTACGTCGATCGGTTCGGATGGCACGCTTACCGACGCGTTGGCCCGCCGCGACGCATTGCGGCTGCGCCACTCGGTGTTGACGGCTGCGGCAGATGCCGCCGTGGGCAGTAACCAGCCGGGCTACGCGCGCCAGCTGCGGTCCGAGCTGAAAATGCTTTCCGCATTGGCGGTTTCGGAGCTGCGCGCACGCGCCGACGACGTCGCCCGCGAGTGGCGCGATCTCGACGTGCGCATCCAGCGCTCCAACTGGGAGGTAGATCTGCTGGACTGAGACATCGAGGTGGCGCAGGTAGTTGTCGCGAAAGCGTGCACAAGCCCAGCCGGCGGGGCAAAACGCCGGTTCCTGGCGCACGAAGGGCAGTGCAAGGGTTCGACTCCCTTTTCACAGTGCAGCCCAGCAATGCGCACAGTTGACGGGGCACGGCGC
>DAIODV010000062.1:11114-13540 GCA_036746615.1 Mycobacterium sp. | reverse complement strand
TCTTGGTTTTGGACCGGAACGATAACCAGACCTTCGTCGACCAGTTTGTAGTCGGTGTGAAGGACATGCTGTGTCGGCATTAGATAGGCAGCGCCAGCGGCGATAGACGGTATGGCAAGAAGTGAGCTGAGCGCGACTTTCTTCATCGGCACGCTGAGGTGTCTTGGGAGCTAGTAGCGGCGCACAGATGCATGGGCGTGTCCGATCCTGAGCTGAGTGCTCATTCTTTGGTGTCGTTGTGGAGCCGGCTCCGCGCCGAATACGGGGCTGGACTCAGTTGGCGGTCATCGACCGGCTCAGTTTGTCATTTGGTGCCCTGCCGAGGGGGGATTTACGAAAACCGTTCGCTTAACGAACGTAAATTTCCCCGCCGGTCGGATATCCGCCGCCATGGGTGGTGATGTGGACGTGGTCGTAGTGGCCGTATCCGGATCCCGACGGCCCGCTCGGGGTGTAGTAGGTGCCACGCCAGATGGCGTCTTGCAACGAGAATCGAGCCGCGTTCTTCAGCGCGAATGCGACGATTTCATTTCCGAGCGCGATGCCTTGCGCGCTGCTGGGGTTGGGGATCATCACGTCCAGCGCCAAACCGTTCGGGTGCCATGGCTTCGAATCCGGCCGCACTCCGCCGATGTTCGTGATCTCGGGGAATGCCGCGCTGATGCTGCGCGCGGCCAAAATTGTCTTGACCTGCAGACCCCGCTCCGAAGCGACGCCGACGGCCAGCACACGCGGGGCGTTTCGATCGACGACGCGCCACCGTGAGGCCCTCGATGCGGACACCGTCTCGCCGGGACCGGGGCTCACGCTTGACGCGGCCCACGACGTGGGGGCCGGCGCCGCCGAAGTGACCTCGACGCAGCATGGCGCGACGTCGCCAACGTCCTTAGTTGCCTCCACGTGGGTGGCGACGGCGTCGGCGCTTCCGGCGATGGCGAAGAAGACGGCAGCGGGGCCGACGACTGCAGCCACCCTCGCCGGTGACCTTCGTCGGCTGCTTGCCAATCGATGTCGCGCCACGCGGACACCTTACGAGCAAATCGAGGAATTGTCACGAAATAGTAACTATCCTCATTTGACGGCGGGTTTCTTAATGCCCTCACATAGGCCAGCTACTAGACATCGGTGCAAACTCCAGGGCGACGGCCCGTGGCAGCGGTCGGCGTGCCTTGGTCGATATCGCGTCGAGGATCAACGCGACGTAGCGGCGCCAGCCGTCACTGCCCGAATCCATCGTCCAGAGCACGCTGTGCAGCATCGCGATCAGACGCGGCAGATCATCGGCGACCAGGTCGGCGCGGACGACGCCAGCCTGCTGGCCGCGACGGGCAAGCTCGCTGAGCGCCTCATTCAACGAGGCCGAGATGTCGGGAGTCAGCGACCCGGCTCGCCGCGCCGCGGTCAGCAAGTTGTGTTCGCGAGCACCGAGCGATATCGCCGCATCAATCAGTTGGGCTAGACCGCGCAGCGGGTCGTCGGCGCGCCGGACGGCCTCGATCGTCGGCGTGAGGTCTTCGGCGATGCACTGATCCAGCGCCGCCCCGAGCAATTCGGCCTTGGTCGGAAACCTGCGGTAAAGCGTTCGCTCCCCGACACCTGCGCGACGCGCGATCGTCTCGATTGGCGCCTCGGGCCCCAGTTCGTGGTAGACGTCTCGCGCCGCCCGCAGAATCTTCGAGGCGTTGCGCGCCGCGTCCGCTCGTAACGGTCGGTCGGACACCGCGGTCATAGCGAACAGCGTAACTGACAGTTGACCGCCGATTAGCTAGGTTCTACGCTCGGGTAATTGACAGCCATCTGACACTTATTAGGAAACATTCATGGCGGCAACAACTTCCGATTCCCGCTCCGACGTGGAACTCCCGGTGATGCCCGCGCCGCGGGCCCCGCATTGCCCCCTTGCGCCTCCACCGGAATTCACGAAGTGGCGAGAGGAGCCGGGGCTGCGGCGGGCCATGTGGCAGGGCACACCGACCTGGATAGTGAGCCGCTACCAGGACATCAGAGTCGCGCTGGTTGATCCACGGCTGTCCGCCGACACCATCTCGGCCGCCATCAAACCGTCCAGCGATGACGGCACACCCGTGATCTTCGCACGTATCGACGATCCAGAGCATCACCGACTCCGGCGCATGATGACCAGCCAATTCACCTTCAGACGTACCGAAGCGATGCGTCCGCAGATTCAGAAAATGGTCGACGAGTATCTCGGCAAGATGATCGACAACGGGCCCCCAGCCGATATCGTGCGCGACTTCGCCTTGCCCGTACCGTCTTTGGTGATCGCGCTGCTGCTCGGCGTGCCGCCCGAAGACCTGGGGCTATTCCAGCACAACACCACTGTTGGATTGGATACGACGACGTCCGAAGAGGAGAAGGCGCAGGCCTTCGGGACGATGTTTGTCTACATACAGGAGTTGGTAAGG
>DAIODV010000062.1:7587-11068 GCA_036746615.1 Mycobacterium sp. | reverse complement strand
AGACCGCGGCGATGACCGGCGTGATCATGATGCAGGCCGGGCACGAAACCACTGCGAACATGATTGCGTTGGGAACTGTTGCGCTACTGCAACATCGTGATGTGTTCGAGCGGCTCGGCCAAACCGACGATCCCGCCGTGATCGCCAACGCCGTCGAAGAGCTGATGCGCTATCTGACCATCGTGCACGCTCAAGTAGATCGGGTCGCGGTCGAGGACCTGACGATTGGCGGCCAGTTGATTCGGGCCGGCGACAGGGTATTGATGAACCTGCCCGCCGGAAACTGGGATAGCGAATTTGTGCCGAACCCAGAGGCTTTCGATATCAATCGGAACGCCCGGGGACACTTGGGTTTTGGCTATGGCGTACACCAATGCATCGGGGCCAACCTGGCTCGAGTGGAAATGCAGGTTGCGTTTGCGACGCTGGCGCGACGCCTACCCGGACTTCAGCTGGCGGTACCACCAAGTGCATTGCGCTTCAAAGACTCCGACATCTACGGCATGAAAGAGCTGCCCGTCACGTGGTGATCGCCGACGGAGCCTACAGGTGACTCGCGGCGAAGTCGGCACCTTGGGCCGTCATCCCATTGACCGCGTATTCGGCGTGCGCGAGGCTCGGCGCCCCGCCGGCATCTCCGTCGCAAATCGTGTCGCCGGGAGCGCACAAGTCGTCGGTCTTGGGCACATACGCCGGCCCGATGGTGATCGTCGGTGCGCCGTAGTTTTGCAGCCACGCATTTGACGGTTTTCCGAACAGGACCACCGCGGCGACATGGTTGGCGACCGACGCCGGCATTGGCTTAGGCAGGAACTGGACGTACTCGGCCGGTATTCCCGACGGTATGGACGCCGACGTGACGAAACCGGCGACCGCCGCACCCTGGGAGTATCCGCCGAGCACGATCCGGGTGTTGGGGCAGTTCGCTGCAGTGGTCTCGATATGGCCGCCCGCGTCTTTGATGCCGTCGACGACGCTTTGCGCGAACTGAATGCGGTCGCCGAAATCGCTGCTGGCCTCGTAGTTGACCGGATAAACGTCGAGCGACTTGCCCCCGACCGCCGTGCGCAGCGCGTCGACGAACGGCTCTCCGGTCCCGCCGACACCGGGCGGTTCGCCGGTGCCCCGGGCGAAGACCACCTCAACGTCGGGACAGTCCTGCGCAGACGCGATCGGGATGGGCGCGCTCAGTAGCCCCCCGACTGTTATCAGCGCAGCAACGACGAAACGAGTGATTTGACGTGGGCACATGGTCAACATTGTTGCGCTGTACCCGCGAAGATCGCCAGTGGAAACCAGCTAGGGGGTTTCCTTTGCGTCGTCGTCCAGGACGCTGACGGCGATGCCGTACGGAAGGAATCGGACTTTGCGGGTGGCGTCGGTGTTGTTCTGATTGGCGCGTAGCGCATCGAGCTCGCTGGCATACACCTCTTCGACGCGGGCGCCGCCGTCCGGGCTCATCGTGTAAATCACCCACACCCCGTCGCCGGCCTCGCCGGCGGTTTCCGGCCGGGTCCGCATGCGTCGTGCCAGGTCGTCGAGGAGCACCGTCCAGCCGGTCCGCTCGCCGGGCATCGTGAAAAACCGGCTGATCCCGTCGAATGCCTCGCGTAGTCCCTCGCCGGCGTCGCGGAATATCCGATCAAAGTCCTCGGGGTCGAATCCGAACCGACCGTTGTCGTCCATTGCAGCCTCCTGGCAGCTCACACCAATACACCCAGTGTGCGCACAATCGGCGTCCTCCGCCACGGGCGCTATGGCCCCGGGGGCGGTGGAGGCGGCGGGTTGATCGGAATCGGGACGGTGACGAACGGTAAGTGCAGGTACATCACCATCGGTGGCAGCTGTGGAGCCGGCGCATGGGCCAGGCCAGCGAGACCGAGCGGGTCAACCCATCGCGCAGCAAGCGCGCTCGACTGCTGATGGCGGCCGGCCCGGTTGCGGCGTTGACGGCGGCGCAGGGGGCGGCGCGGCCGGTGGCGGCGGCGGGGGCGCAGCCGGCGGCGGTGCTGGTTCGGCGGCGGGCGGCGGCGCGTAGACGGGTGCTTGCCGGCTTGGGGCCCGACGGACCGGCGCGGGATTGACGACGCTTTGCGGTACCTGATGCACCACTGGTGCCGGAATGGCTTGCGGCGGTGGTGGGGTCGGGGCGGCCGACGGCGGCGGTGCCGGCGCCGGCGCGGCGGGTGGCAGTGCGTGCGCGCTCGGGGGCGTCACTTGTTTTGCGGGACGGGGGTTTGCGGCATGGCTGGGTCCGTGACTCGTCGGCGGTCTGATGTCGCCGCCGACCGAAATCAGCAGCGCCACAAGGCCGATGAGGAACGCGGCGGCCAGCCCACTGCCCGCCAGCATGAACCGCCGGTGCAGCGGGAGGCCGTCGTCGTCCTCGTCCGCCACGGCGCTGTAGGCCAGGGCGCCGCTGTCCCATGGGGCATTCGCGGAGACGTCGAGATATGCGGGTACGAGCGGGTTCACCTCGCCGGTGCCGGGGTCCTGCGCGTAGGCCAGCGCCGCGGTCGACGACGCGAAGAGCGGCGCATTTGCTGAGGCCAGCGCTGCTCCGCGGGCGAGCGCCAGGTCCGGTTCTTCCGATGCGCTCAGCGGGATGGGGACCAGCGCGTCCAGTCGCCGCACGATGGGGACGATGTCGATGCCGCAACCAACGACGAACACGCCGTCGGCACGCGACTGCCGCTCGTCGAGCGCAGCGACCATCGCGGCCACCTTGCCGATCTCCACAGCGGTGCGCCCAGCCCAGTCCGCGTGCTGTCGGTGCAAATCAACGATGGAACCGTCGGCGGTTTCGACCACGGCCAAGGTCGCACTCTCCGGCTCGACGAAGATCAGCGCCGTGTACTCGTAATCCAGTGCCTGGCCGACCGTCTGCGTCAGTGCAGCCGCCGCGAGCAGCGGAGAGACCAGCATCACGCCGCCGATCTGCCGCGTGTTGAGCTCGTCCTGCAGCACGCCGACGTTGGTCGGCTCGGTCCAGGTCACACCGGTCGACATCAACCGGTAGCCACTTTCGGCCGCGCCTTCCCGGGTGCCGAGCAGGAGCCGGTCCTTGTGGCTCGCGGGCTCGGTCTCCATGCCGTTGACGACAACCGCCGAGGGCCGGCGCCGCGCGGCCACCGCGCGGAGCTTGCGTGCGGTGGGGAACTCGTCTGCTTCGACGGTCATGCCGTCAGCGTTTTCGCCTTCAACCAGCACCATGCGGACGACTTTGGGTGCCATCGAAACACCCAGAACGATGTCCACCACTCCTCCAGATTGCTCCGCTATCGACGGTCTGGGCGAAGGAGTACACCGAGCAGCCGTCATCCACAGTTTGTCGCCGCAGCACGAGGCGGCGTTACTTGTCTGCCGATCCGACGCTTTCTAACTTACCTGTCGGGCGGCGAGAGGATCGCGGATAGCGAGTCAGTACCCGGGACTGCCGTAGGGATATTGCGGCTGGTACGGGCTTTGGGGCTGGTAGGGG
>DAIODV010000062.1:6836-7577 GCA_036746615.1 Mycobacterium sp. | reverse complement strand
ATTGCTCCGCTTGCGACGGTCTGGGCGAAGGAGTACACCGAGCAGCCGTCATCCACAATTTGTCGCCGCAGCACTGCGCGGCGTTACTTGTTGTCTGCCGATCCGACGCCTCTAATTTACCGTCGGGCGTCAAGCGATGGCGGCTAGCGAGTGGCCGTGGAGGTCAGTACCCGGGACTGCCGTACGGATACTGCGGCTGGTACGGGCTTTGGGGCTGGTAGGGGCTCTGCGGCTGATACGGGCTCTGCGGCTGGCTGGCGCCGCCCTGCCCCTCCGGCACCTGGACCGGTATCGGGACCGGCACGAACGGCAGCTTCAAGTACGTCGTCGTCATCACTTCCGACGGTGTCGTGCTCGTCGTCGTGGTGGGCGGCGGTGAACTCGTCGTGGTCGGGGTTGTGGTGGTCGTCGTTGGGGTAGTGCTCGTCGCCTGCTGCGTGGTGCTCGGCGGCGGCTGGTAGGTCGTGGTCACCGGTGGTGGCGGCGGAGGCGGCGCCTCGCTGGTGACGGGCGGAGCGATGGTGGCCGACGGCGCGGGGCTCGGCGGCGGTGGCGGCAGCGGGCTCGGCGACGGCAGGTTGGAGCTGGGTAGCGCCGGCGGCGGCACGGGCGCGCTGCTGGGCGGCGCAGGGGCCGGCGCGTGGCTGGTAGAGCTGGCCGGTCTGTCCGACGAGATGCTGGTCGCCAACGCCATCGGGGATGCGCTCGGCGTTGAAAGCCGCTCGGCGCGGCCGCCGGAGG
>DAIODV010000062.1:3131-6826 GCA_036746615.1 Mycobacterium sp. | reverse complement strand
GGAGCTGGGTAGCGCCGGCGGCGGCACGGCCGAGGTGGTGGGCGGAGCCGGGGCCGGCGGGTGGCTGGTGGAGCTTGTCAGCGTGAACGCTACCCCTCCAATAGCCACCATCGAGACCAGCGCAGCAACCCCTAAAACCAGCTGCGGCAACCGATTTCCGCGCGACGGCTCCGCAGGCGGCTCAAACCTCGGGAGCTGGAGCAGCTGAGACGGGGTCTCCCGGGCATCGTCATCATAGGGTTCGCCGGTGTAGGCGACCGGCTCGTTGGCCGAATCGTCGGCCTGCGACCAGGCCAATTGGTGCATCGTCTCCGACGGGTCCTCGAGAAGCGCTCCGCCGGCGAACGTGTCGGTCGATGCGCTGAATCCGCCGGTAGACCCGGTGAAGCTGCCAGTGGACGCACCCACCATCGCGGCCATCGTCGTCGATTCGAGCGCCTCTTCTTGCTGCTCGACCGGCTGGCGCGCTGAGAGCATCACCGCGCCGACCGCCATCGCCAGGCTGGGCTGGACAGCCGTCACGACCGACGCTTTGGCGTGAGCCGAAAGACGCTGGGCGACTAGAGGAATCTTCGCGACGCCACCGGCCATCGCCACTGCGGCGAGATCTTTGCGGCGAACTCTGTTGCGCCGCAACATGTCATCGAATGCAGAGAGGACGCCGGCAAGCCGGGCTTCGATCAGGCTCTCGAGTTCGGCTCGCGTCACCTTTACGGTGGCGCGCCGCCCAGACTGTTCGACGGCCAGCTCGGTCACCGTCTCCTCGGACAGCCGCTCCTTGGCCAGCCGGCATTCCTCGCGCAGGTTGCCGAACTGTCCTACCACGCCGGTGCTGGCAGGATCGGCGCCATTGGCGTGGCCGATGTTGTCCAACACATGAACCAGTAGCGCTTGATCAATGAGGTCTCCGGAAAACTCCGGGTACCGAATGGTGTCGGCAATCGGCGTAAAACCTGAAGCGGCGTCGGTCAGGGTGATGCTGGTGCCGGCACCACCGAAATCCAGCAGTGCCACCACACCGTTGACAGGCAGGCGATCATCGGAGTTCAACGCGGTCAACGCGGTAACGGCATCCGAAACCAACCGCGGAGACACGCCGCCGCGGACGAACCCGGCATGCGTGCACAACGCGTCTTGGAGTCCCTGCAGTGCTCGCGATTCCCAGTGTGCGGGAACAGCAATCGTGATGTTGGATGTCGATGCATCGCCACCGGCAGCGGTAATCAGCGCATCGAGCGCCTCCACCAGCAGCAGCGCCGGGTCATGAGTCGCTCCCCCGCCGGGCGTAAACCCGCTTGACCCGCCGACGCGTTCGACGAACCCAGTCATCAACGTGCCGGTATCTGCAGCGTTCGTGTTATCCAGGGGCACACCCAGTTCCGGTGCACGGTCGGGAAACAGCGTCAGCACGGCGCGGCGCGAGACGGGCGTGTTTCCGCTGCGGACCGCGACTAGATTGGTGGTCCCGATCGATAACCCCAACGGGTCATACATAACGCGAATACTTTCGTCGATAGCGGTCGGTGGCCGCGTTAACCATAACCGTGAGCACGCTACGACGATCGGCCGCAACCTGATCGGTACGCGGTCGATGCGGTTGTGTCACCGAAGTGATACAGCGAATGTCTTGACAGATCAGACCACAGTGAGCGGCAACGACTTTCTTGGCTGGAATTGGAACGTCGACCCGCCGCTGACCTTGGCAATTGACACCTCAGGTAGCTCCGTTGCCGCCGTGGCGGTTTCGGATAGCTCGACGGTCCAGTCGGTGTCGTTCCCGTCGACCCGTACTTCGATATGGGGGTCCACCGCGGTGGCGATGGCCTGCAGCGGCTGCGTCGACTCCGGTGAGCACAACGAGATCCAGGCGGCGTCATCGTGGGCCGGCGACCGGTGAACGTGCAGCCGACCGGCTATCTCGGCGTTGACGTAGCCGAGCGGGTTGAACAGCGGGTGCAACTCGAAAACCCTTAGCACGCCGTCGATCCCGCCAGGCAGCGACAGCGCGCGGTGGATGCGCTCCGCGCCGAGTCCGGCCAAGCCGATCAGCTGGCGCGTTCCCACCGAAGTGGCCAGCGCGGTGTTCGAGCCCGCGCGCGCTCGCACTGCGACGGCGAACGACAAGTACAGCAGGTGCATCTGCAGGCACACCTCGTCGGCCATTCGCACCAGCGCAGAGTGTGAGAAGGCGCCGAAGTCGAGATCGGAAACCAGTGGACCAGAATAGTCGGCCAGCCCCTTATCGGCCCGATCGATCGCGTCGAGTTGCCATGTCGCAGCGCGGGTTTGCGCAACGATGTCCAGCGCTGGGATGCTCTTGGCGGCCGGATAGGACTCGTCGATGATGACGGTCCACGCACAGTGCGGATGCCGGTCCGACGGAACGCGGGGTGGACGGTGGATGGGCCGCATTTGCGCGCGCGGGTTGGTCGCCACCGCGGTCGCGTCGAACGTCGGGTCTTCGATGGTGTGGCACATGCCGAAGACGTACTCGTCGCCCATCGGCTCGACGTCGAGCAGCGCGCCGCAGTGGTCGAGCTGGAATTCGCCGTGCCAGCGGTCGTGGATGGTGTAGCGGAAGTCCATGAATTGCGGTGGAGCGCCGATGTCGAGTTGTAGACCTTTGAAGATGGTGGGCACGTCGTCGCCCTCGTAGTTCAGCGCCCGCTGCATCCGTTTGGTGTAGATCGGGCTGGCGCCAGCCCACTCCTCGATGGCGATCTGCACCATCTCGTCACGGCCGAATTCTTGGATGCACCACGCCATGCCGGAGCGGTCGATCATGTGCCCGATCAGCAGCAGCTCGGGAACCAATACGGCCAGCTCTTGGCGGGACAGCTGCGCATAGCGGGATTGGCTCACCGCCCAAAAATAGCCGCGACTATGTTATAAAGTCAACAATGTCTGTTGCTCCGACACGCCGCACCACCGCGCCGCGCAAACGCGGCGATGACACCCGCGCCAAGATCATCGACGAAACGGTCCGCTGCATCGTCGAAGAGGGGTTCGCCGCCGCGACCGCAAAACACGTCGCCGAACGTGCCGGTGTCACTTGGGGAGTCATCCAGTACCACTTCGGCGACCGCAGCGGCCTGCTGATGGCCGTCGTCGACGACGGGGTGGCCAAGCTCTTGGCGAGCCTGTCGTCGGCGGACGTGAGCGAATTGCCACTGCGCGAGCGCATCGAAGTCGTCGTCGACACCGCCTGGAGTTGTTACAGCAGCCCGACGTCGATGGCGGCGTTCGAAATCCTGCGGGCCAACCGCGGCGGCCCCTCGCGGCGCCACCTGCTGGAGATGAATGCGGCGATCGCCGAGCTTGGCCGGTTGATCACCGACGATCCATCCAATGATGGTGTGGCGGACGTGATTTGGGCGACGTTGCGAGGCGTGGTGTTGGCGCAGATGATTGTCGGCACTTCGATCGACTGGCATCGCGAGCGACGCGCGCTGATCGATATGGTGACCCACTACCTGAACGACGTGTCCCCGCCGTCAGCGCCGCGACACTGAAACTATGTACACGACCCGCCGGAGGACATCGCGCTGATTTAAGTCTCGGCGTTACTGCCGGACAGACGGTGTGCTCCAATGACGTGTTATGAGCCCTCAAGATCACGCCGCATATCTCGCCGACGTCGCTGCAATCGAACAGGTCAAGTACCGCTACATGTGGGGGCTGGACACCAAACACTG
>DAIODV010000062.1:0-3121 GCA_036746615.1 Mycobacterium sp. | reverse complement strand
ACCTCAGCCCCGTGGACGCCGGCTCGTCCCCTCTCGAGGAGCCGTCCAGCCCGCTCGACTCCTCCAGCACGCTCCAGCCGGGCAGCGACGACGAGTTCCGTGATCAGATCAACCGGGCGCTCCAGCAGCACGGGAGAGGCGAGCTCGACGAGCACTGGGACGACTTCGCCGACACCCTCACCGAGGACGTCCAAGGCGACTACGCCGCATCGCTTGGCGAAGAGCACCACTTCACCAATCGCGCCGACCTGGTCGAGTTCATGCGCTCGTCGCTGGGGCCGGGCATCATCACCGAGCACCGCGTGACTCATCCGGAGATCACCGTGACCGGTGATGAGGCGACCGGCCGCTGGTATCTGCAGGACCGCGTGATCGTGGCGGAATTCAACTTCATGCTGATCGGCGCGGGGTTCTACCGCGACCGTTATCGCCGCACGGCCGACGGATGGCGGATCAGCGCGACGGGATATGACCGGACCTATGAGGCGACGACGTCGTTGGCGAACCTTGACTTCAACCTGACGCCTGGGCGCGCGCTGGCGTGAATTCTTTTGCGCTATTGGGTGATTGCGATGACGGCGCCCGGCCTTAGCCACTGGATGATCTGCACCAGCTTGGCGTCGTCGATCGCCACGCAGCCCTCGGTCGGGCCGCCGTCGGTGGTGTGGAAGAAAAACGCAGCGCCTTTGCCCGGCTGACGGTCTGGGTTGACGCCCATCACTACCGCATGTTTGTACTGCGGAATCTCGAGGTTTTCACTCGCGCCGGTATCGAAGGGGCACTGAGCTTTCTGGCAGACCTGCATGGTGTTGAAGGTCGGGCTGTTGTCGTCGCCGCTCCACCAGTGGTTGGAATCGACCTGCACATATTTCAGTCCACCACCGGGATTGGGCGCGGTGCCGAATGCGAACGGCAACGAGTAGACGCCCATCGGGGTAGCCGGATATCCGCTTTTGGCTTGCGGCGCAAGACCTGCCGATCCGATATGGGCGGGTATGCCGGCCTCGACCGGCTGCCAGCCCGCGGGACCACGTTGATAGACATCCAACTTCGCATTCGAACCGCCAACTCCGACAACAGAAATCACCTGCGTCGCGTTGCCGACCGATGGGGCAAACCAGGGTGCGCCGACTGCACCACCCGTTGGAGCTGTGGCCAGGGTGACAACGGCAGTGCACACCGTGGCGCACAGCGAACCCAGCAGTCGGCGCACCGCTTTATCGTCAACGCCAAGCGCTCCCGACGTCAAGTAAAGGTTTAGCGTCGATCGGATCACCGCGCGGACGCGGGCCCCTGTCGTTGCTGGCTGCGGCTATATGTTCGTAAGGTCGCGCACAGGTTCCCGGGGTATAGAGAGCAGAGATGGCACCGCCAGATCACAGCCGTACGTCGTTCGACGGCGAAAACACGACCAAGCTCGCCGTGGCGAGCGATGTCGGCGCGCCGCCATTGACGGTGTGGCTCGGATCGGCGATGTACACGTTTCCGGCGGACCGCGACGTCATCGTGGGCCGCGACCGCGACTGCGACATCTCGTTCCAGGACCTAAACCCGGACGACCTCACGCTCATATCGCGGGTGCATGCGATTCTGCGGTTCGACCGCAATCAGTGGGTCGTTATCGACAAAAGCCAAAACGGCGTCTACGTCAACGGTTCACGGGCGAAGGTGGTACCGATCCGCGACCGCCTGAGCATCACGCTGGGCAGTGCGCGCGGGCCCCAGTTGACGTTCCGAGTCGCCAAAGCGCCGACGTCGTCGGGACCTCGCATTGTGCGGACACCGACCCGCATGCTTGCCGAACCCGCGGATGCCAGCCCGAAGACGGTCGCGTTCCGGCCGGTGACCCGGCCGCCGACGCGTCGGGTTGCGCCGTCGTCGGGTTTGGTGACGGTCGGGCGGGCCAAGACCAACGCCGTCGTCGTCGAAGACGCGCTGGCCTCCCGGGTGCACGCGGTGTTGTTGCCCAGTCCGGCCGGGTTAGAGATTCGCGACAACAACAGCAGCAACGGCACTTTCGTCAACGGTTCTCGGATCACGCGCGCGATGCTGCGTGACGGCGACGTCGTCACGATCGGCAATACCGACTTGCTTGCGACTGGTAGAACGTTGGTGCCGCAGCCCGCGGCTGCGCGAACCAGTGGGCTTACCGCCGACGGGCTGGCGTTGACCGTCGACGGGCGCCAACTGCTATCGGATGTATCGTTCACCGCCAAACCCGGAACGCTGACCGCGGTGATCGGGCCGTCGGGCGCGGGAAAATCCACGCTGGTCAAGCTGATTGGCGGTGCGATGCCGTGCAGCGCCGGCGTGGTCGCCTTCGACGGGCACGACGTGCACGCCGAGTACGCGTCGATGCGGTCGCGCATCGGGATGGTGCCTCAGGATGACGTCGTACATCGCCAGCTCACCGTCGAGCAGGCGCTCAGTTACGCGGCCGAATTGCGGTTGCCGCCAGACACTTCAGCCGATGATCGCCGAGAAGTGGTCGAGCGGGTGCTCGACGAGCTGGAGTTGACACCGCACAAGAAGACTCGCGTCGACAAGCTCTCCGGCGGGCAACGCAAACGTGCATCGGTGGCGATGGAACTGTTGACCGGCCCGTCGCTGCTGATCCTCGACGAACCGACGTCCGGGCTTGACCCGGCGTTGGATCGGCAGGTGATGACGATGTTGCGTCGGCTCGCCGACGCCGGACGCGTCGTTATCGTCGTCACGCATTCGCTGACGTATGTGAGCATGTGCGACCAGCTGCTGCTGCTGGCGCCGGGCGGTAAGACCGCGTTCGCCGACCCGCCGTCGAAGATCGGCGAGGCGATGGGCAGCACCGATTGGGCCGACATCTTCGCGCGGGTCAGCATCGATCCCGATGGTGTGCATGCGGCGTATTTGGCACGACATCCGGCTGGGCCGCGGCGGCGATCGCCGACAGCCCGGGCGGCGCCGTTGGGCAAGCCGCCGCAGACCAGCCTTTGGCGTCAGGTTGGGACGCTGGCACGTCGTCAAACGCGGCTGATCACCGCCGATCGCGGGTACTTCGCGTTTTTGGCGTTGCTGCCGTTTGTGCTTGGGGTGCTGTCGCTGGCGGTGCCCGGCAATACCGGGCTGGGGAACGCCAACC
>DAIODV010000061.1:0-13570 GCA_036746615.1 Mycobacterium sp. | reverse complement strand
GGGTGTCAACTATGTCGCGAGACATCCGTCAACTATGTCCTGGAATCACACACTGCCGGGGGCACTGCAGACGCGATTTTCGCGCGTTTTCGCGACTGAGGCTTGATGTTTTGTCTTCGGGTGATGGCTGACAATGTTTCGGCTGATGGTTGACAGTTACTTCGGTTGATTCGTGACACTCCCTAACATCCCCATCGGATTTAGCGACGGGATTTGGGCGACTCACAGGCTATGCCGTTGCCGTCGCCGTCCAGTGCGCGCCGGTAGGCCGGATCACCCATGGGAATGTCCCATCGGTCGTCGGCATGCGCCTCGAGGCAGTTCTTGTAGTAGGGGGTCGGCCGCGTCAGCGATGACCGCGGTGTCGGGTAGTTAGATCGAGTAGATGTTGTCGGTCCAGCGCTGGGCGGCCTGTTGCGCAGCAAGGCCACGACAACGACGATTACGCAAACGACGATCACTGAAATCAACAGCACCCCAGCCGCATAGGCCAACTGTTCGCGCGTAACGCCCCGAAAAATCCACCCCCTGGACATATTAGGAGGCTCGCTCCCAGCGCCATCCGTCGTTGTTCGCGCACGCTATGCGCTCGCCACCACCCGACACCCCAGATGCCCCATGGTCCCTTTTACGACAGAATTCGCCGGGCTCGTAGCAATTACCGCTGTTAGTTTGCGGATAGCAGCCTGATGGCGTCGAAGGTGCGCCATTCAAGAGCGGCTGCTCTGACTGGGCCGCGATAATCTGGATGGCCGGGAATCCAACAGCTGCTGCAACTACAGCCGCCCCTGCCACTGCTCGCAACATGTCTACCCCCTTCGGTTTAGCGCGGTTGTCCGAATACGCCGAAATCGAGATCGCCGGCCAGGAATGCAGAGTGCTGGGCGTCGGCCCGCGCCGATAGCCTCCCAGCCTCACGGTGATTGGCTGCGGTCCTCTTCAATGCCCGGTAGCCCCGGCTGCCGAAGAAAAAAGCCAGAACCCCGAACGTATTTAGGTACTGGTGGGAGATCAGAAGGCCGAAGACCAGGAAGGTTAAAAGTGAGTATCCGGTGACCTTGAGGGCTTGGATCATGGAGCAGACGATAGCAAGCATCGTCCACTTTGTTGGATATTCGTTTACTTTTCCGGACTCGGGCGAAAAGCCCGCCTCAGGTGGTCGGCGCCGATCTGTGCTGACAGGTCCTCGTCATCATGCCCGCAGTTGGCACTCTTGCCGCTGCACTGACGGCATATGGATGACACGCGTTTTCGCGCGTTTTCGCGGCGCGTTGGGGTTAACCTTCCTGGGTGCGGGCGCAATCTGTAATTGCGGCAGCCGCGGTCGCCGTGGCGGGGGCCGCGTGCTCATGTCCCACCGGTTCGGCCGACCCCGCGTCCGAGAGTCCACCGTTCCCGATCGGGCAGATGGGCGTGCCCCTGAATGTGCGGGCGGCCGACGGCGCGACCGCCGATATCACTATCAACAGTGCAACGTGGTTAGGGCCGGGCTGCACCACTCATTTTGCGGCTCCGACGCCTGGCTCCGCGTGCAGCGTGGTGGAACTGACTGTCACCGGGACGTCCGAGCAGTTCTTCCAGGTCAACTACGGCAATATGTTTGCCGGATACGGCGGCGGCGGTCAGCCATGGACCCATCCCGATGATCCACCTCAGCCTGCAACGTTGGCGGTCGACTTCGAGAGGCTCCACAAGATGCCCCCGCTTGAAATGGGCGGCCTTCACCAGGGGCAGACCGCGCATGGATTCGTCGGCTTCGCTATGCCGACGGAAGGCGACCTCTACTTCACGATCAACGATCCCGAGCAACCCGCTCCCTACACCGAAGCTGGCTGGATCGTCCACACCTGACGCGGCACAGAATGCGCGGCCAAAAGCGTCGTGGAGGAGAGGGATTCGTTGGACGCACGCGCTGAGGTTTTGATCACTGCCGCAGAATTGGACGATCGCCTTCGCGCCGGCGATCCAATGACCATCCTCGACGTGCGCTGGCGGCTCGACGAGCCCGACGGCCACGCGGCGTATCTGCAATCCCATATCCCCGGCGCGGTGTACGTGTCACTCGAAGACGAGCTGACCGACCACACCCTTGCCGGACGAGGACGACACCCGCTGCCAGCGGGGCGCAGCCTCGAGGCATCCGCGCAACGCTGGGGTGTGCGTGATGGCGTTCCCACCGTCGTCTACGACGACTGGAATCGTGCGGGCTCGTCGCGGGCATGGTGGGTGCTGACCGCGGCGGGCATTGAAAACGTACGCATCCTGGACGGCGGCTTGGCTGCCTGGCGGGCGGCCGGAGGCAGCTTGGCCGAGGGTCCGGTTACGCCGCCGATGGGCAATGTGACTGTGTTGCATGACGATTTGTACGCCGGAGCACTCCCGACCTTGACGGCGCAGCAGGTCGACGCCGCCAAGGTGACACTGCTCGACGCACGGTCACCCGAACGCTTCCGCGGCGAAGTCGAGCCCGTCGACCCAGTGGCCGGCCATATCCCCGGCGCGAAAAATCTTCCCAGCGGCCAGTTGCTTGCCGCCGACGGCATGTTTCTCACGCAGGACGATCTCGCCCAGTTACTCGCCAACCACGGCATCGAGCGCGCTGCACCCGTCGGCGCCTACTGCGGCTCGGGCGTCACCGCGACGATCACGCTCGCAGCGCTCGCCACGATGGGCCACCAAGCGGCGTTGTTCCCGGGGTCGTGGTCGGAGTGGAGTTCGGATCCGGCCCGGGCCGTGGCGCGGGGATCTGAGTAGCCGTCTTCGACTACAAGGTTTGTCAATTGCCTTCGAAGGCAATGCGCCTACGAAGGTGGGCGCGTTGGTCGACCTATGCGTTCACTTAGGTCTCGTCGGTTCAGCCGAGAGCCGACGGGACCGTCTCCTTCTCCGACGCGGTAAAAGATCCGGTAATTCGGTAATCACGTCTGCATAAGCGGACCTAGTGTCACTCTGTTAGTTGTAGTAGCGTGCGGCTATGGACACCGGTGTCTGGATTCTCGGCGGCTACCAAAGCGATTTCTCTCGCAACTTCACCAAAGAGCGCCTCGACTTCGCGGATCTGACCGCTGAGGTCGTCGAAGCCGCACTGGCGGCGAGCAAGGTGGACGCCACCGAGATCGGCGTCGTACACGTCGCGAACGCGTTCGGCGAGATGTTCGCCGAGCAGGGTCACCTCGGGGCGATGCCGGCGACTGTGTGCGACGGCCTGTGGGACACCCCGGCGTCCCGACATGAAGCCGCGTGCGCCTCCGGCAGCGTGGCGGCTCTGGCAGCGATGGCCGACCTGCGTTCGGGCAACTACGACACGGCATTGGTGGTCGGCGTCGAGTTGGAGAAGACGGTGCCCGGCGATACCGCTGCCCGTCATCTCGGCGCCGCAGCCTGGACCGGGCACGAAGGAGACGACGCGAGGTTCCTCTGGCCATCGATGTTCGCTCAAGTTGCCGACGAGTACGACCGCCGCTACGGTCTCGACGACGCGCACCTGCGGGCAATCGCGCAATTGAACTTCGCCAACGCGCGGCGAAACCCCAACGCGCAGACCCGAGAATGGTCCGTGCCCGATCCGATCAGCGACGACAACGCCATAAACCCGCCAATCGAGGGCCGATTGCGCCGATTCGATTGCAGCCAAATGACCGATGGCGGTGCGGCACTGGTGCTGGTCACCGATGCTTACCTGAGGGCACATCCCGATGCGCGACCGATCGCCCGGATCGCAGGCTGGGGCCACCGCACCGTCGGGCTGGGCCTGCGGCAGAAACTGGATCGCGCCGCCGACGACGTCTACGTGCTGCCTCATGTCCGGGCCGCGGTGCTCGACGCCCTGGACCGCGCACGAGTACCGCTGGATGACCTCGACGGGATCGAGGTCCACGATTGCTTTACGCCCAGCGAGTACCTGGCGATCGACCACATCGGGTTAACCGGGCCGGGTGAATCGTGGAAGGCCATCGAAAACGGCGAAATCGAAATCGGTGGACGGCTTCCGATCAATCCCAGCGGCGGCCTGATTGGTGGCGGACACCCGGTCGGCGCGTCCGGGGTACGCATGCTCCTCGACGCCGCCAAGCAAGTCAGCGGAATCGCCGGCGACTACCAGGTCGAGAACGCGAAAACCTTTGGCACGCTGAACTTCGGCGGCAGTACCGCCACCACGGTCAGCTTCGTTGTTAGCCAGGTCTGAATGATGGACGTCGAGATTGTCGGTAAATTCCTGTCGACCCTGCCCGAAGACGACGACCACCCCTACCGGACCGGCCCGTGGCAACCGCAGACCACCGAATGGGACGCCGACGACCTCATCGCCGTCGAAGGCGAAATCCCCCGCGATCTGGACGGCGTCTACCTGCGCAACACCGAAAACCCGCTGCACCCGGCGCTGAAAACCTACCACCCGTTCGACGGCGACGGCATGCTGCACATCGTCGGCTTCCGCGACGGAAAGGCCTTCTACCGCAATCGTTTTATCCGCACCGAAGGATTCTTAGCCGAGAACGAAGCGGGCGAACCGCTGTGGCCGGGGCTGGCCGAACCGGTGCAGTTGTCCAAGCGCGAAGATGGCTGGGGAGCTCGCACCCGGATGAAGGACGCGTCGAGCACCGACGTCGTCGTGCACCGCGGTATCGCACTGACCAGCTTCTACCAATGCGGTGATCTGTACCGCGTCGACCCGTACTCGGCGAACACGCTGGGCAAGGAGACGTGGAACGGCAACTTCCCGGCCGACTGGGGAGTATCCGCGCACCCGAAGGTCGACCCGAAATCCGGTGAGCTGCTGTTCTTCAACTACAGCAAGCAGGCGCCATACATGCACTACGGTGTCGTCGACAGCAACAACCAGCTGGCCCATTATGTCGACATTCCGCTGCCGGGGCCGCGGCTACCGCATGACATGGCTTTCACCGAAAACTATGTGATCATCAACGATTTCCCGTTGTTCTGGGACCCCACGCTGCTCGAGCACGACGTGCATCTGCCGCGGTTCTATCCAGACATCCCGTCCCGCTTCGCCGTGCTCCCGCGCAGAGGCGATACCGGCGACATCCGGTGGTTCGAGGCAGACCCGACGTTCGTGCTGCATTTCGTCAACGCCTACGAAGACGGCGACGAGATTGTGCTCGACGGATTTTTCGAAGGCGCACCGCAGCCCGTCGACTCTGGTGGCACAAAGTGGGACAAGCTCTTTCGTTTCCTGGCGCTGGATCGGCTGCAGACAAGGCTGCATCGGTGGCGGTTCGACCTGGTCACCGGTGCGGTCGCTGAAGCGCAATTGTCGGAATCCATCACCGAATTCGGAACAATCAACTCCGATTACGCAGCCGGAAAGTACCGCTACACCTATGCCGCCACCGGCAAACCAGGCTGGTTCCTGTTCGACGGTCTGGTCAAACATGATCTGCACACCGGAGGCGAGGAGCGCTACCCGTTTGGTGAGGGCGTTTACGGCAGTGAAGCCGCAATGGCTGCCCGGGTGGGCGGCACCGGCGAGGACGACGGCTACCTGATCACGCTGACTACCGACATGACGTCGGACGCCTCCTACTGCCTTGTCTTCGACGCCGCACGAGTAGGCGACGGCCCGATATGCAAACTTGCGCTGCCCGAACGCATTTCCAGCGGCACCCACGCCACCTGGGCATCGGGCGAGCAACTGCGGCGCTGGCATAGCGCGGACTCCCCCGCCGGCGCGATCGGGCTGTGAACGCGGCGACCCCGACTACGCTGAGCCCCGGTGGCACCAATGCTGTCGGGCGGATTCTCGGATTGCTCGGCGACGAGTGGACGCTGCTGATCATCCAGCAGGCATTGTTAGGGGCAACCCGCTACGGCGAGTTCATCGACCGCCTACCAATCTCAAACTCGGTGCTCACCAACCGGTTGCGAGCGTTGACCGATGACGAGCTGCTGGTTCGCACCGTGTACCAGACCCGGCCGCTGCGCGCCGAATATCTGATCAGTCCACGCGGACGGGCCCTTTGGCCGGTGCTGTTGTCGATCTGGGAGTGGGAGCGACGGTGGGTGCCCCAGCATGTGCAGCAGCTTCCCGGAATGCGCCATACGTTGTGCGACAGCGACTTTGCGCCGATGCTGACATGCCGATCATGCGGCGAGGCGGTGACCGAGAAACAGGTCACCGCACGCTGGGGTCCAAGCGGCTCCTGGCCGCGCTCGGTGCCCGAAGCCGTTACCCGTCGCCGGGCAAGCGCGGAAGGCAACGCGCGGCAGGCAGGGCTATTTCCAGAGACGATGAGCGTGTTCGGAAACCGGTGGGCGGCTGCGCTGTTAGTGTGCGCTTTTCTCGGCACCAACCGTTTCACCGATTTTCAAACGCAGCTTAGTGCGCCGCCGACGCTGCTGGCCGGCCGGCTGCAGACCTTCTGCGCCAACGGCGTGCTCTCCCAGGCGCACGCCCGCTATCAACTCACTGAAAAGGGCCGCGCGTTCTTTCCGGTGATCATCACCGCGTTGCAGTGCGGCCAGCAATGGTTTCGCGCCCCGGAGGGGCCGGCCGTGCTGGTCACCCATCGCGGCTGCGGCAAGCCGTTTACCGGCGCATTGACCTGCGACCAGTGCGCTGCGCCGCTGAAAGGCGCGCAGGTCAGCGTCGGCTAGCGGGATCGGCCGCCGCGCAGCGACGACGCCAACGCCCACATCGAGCACAGCACGGCGCCGGCGGCGGCAACGCCGCCGACGTATAGCCCATACGAGGCCGACACCGGCGGCTTGACATTGACGTCGTAGTACCACACCGTGAGCGCGACAACCAGCAGCGAGATCACCAGCGCGGCAACCGATGCCGACTTGACCGACAAGCCCCTGCCGACCATCGCGCCGGCCACCAGCAGCGTCGACGACAGCAATACGATCAGCTGACCCGGCCCGAAGCCCGGCGGAAGATGCAGGCTGCCGATACTGCCACCGATGGCGTTGGCCCAACCGCCGCCGCCTGTGCCCGTCGTCAGCCACGGCAGCCACGCGCTCAACGACACCAACGCGGCGAACAGCGCAACGAACCAACCGGGGCGTAGGCGGGACATGCTGCGAGACTAACGCGCCGGGTTGACAACCGTCACAACAGGCACACGAGTCGCGGCAACTTAGCGGGTGTCCGTTGTGCCCGCCTCCGAGCGACAAATCCCTTCGCACATTCTTCAGTTGTCGCTCGAAGGCGGGCAAACCGGGCACCGACCTCGACCCGGAGGCTCCTGTGGCAGATGTGATTGCCTGGACGATAGCCAAATTTGCGGAGCCGCTAGCTCTGCAGCGAAGACAGATTAAACGCGGTGCCGGTCGGGTCGGTCGCCGCGGCGAGCCGCCCGTAGGGAGTGTCCTCGGCAGGCTGTACCACCGCGCCGCCATTGTCGGTGATCAGCTGCAGCGTCTTGTCGACATCTTCAGCGCCGAAGAAGATGGTCCACGTCGACGGGACACCATCGGGCAGGAAGCCGGCGCCGTCCATCACGCCGAGCAATTGCTCGCCGCCGAACGATGCTGTGGTGTAACGAAATTCGTCGGTGTCGGATACCGGCTCGGTCTGCCACCCGAAGACGTCGCGGTAGAAGTCGAGCGCCGCGCGGTAATCGCGCGTCGTCAGCTGGTGCCAAACCGGGGCGCCGGCCTCACCGATCACCGCGAAGCCGGGGTGCTCCAGCGGCTGCCACAAGCCAAAGACGGCGCCCGACGGGTCGGTCGCCACGCTCATGCGGCCCTTGGCCGGCACCTCCATCGGCCCCATGCAACTCGAGCCGCCTGCCGCCGTCACTGCCGCCACGGTGGCGTTGATGTCGGCCGTGTGGAAGAAGGTCGCCCAGTTGTCCGGCGTTGCAGTTTCGGGCCGGTTGGCCATTAGGCCGGCGACCGGGTGGCCGTCCTTGGCGGCAGTGATGTACCCGCCGTACTCCGGTCCGTGGGATTCGAAGGTCCAGCCGAATAGCGTGCCGTAGAAGTCTTGGGCACGTTCGAGGTCCGACGATGTCAAATCAAGCCAGCAGGGAGCGCCGAGCGGCGCGCCGTCACGGATGGGCACGATGGTCTCCTTAAGCGTTACGAGGCCCCGAAGCGGGGTTCACCATTACCGACCAGTGCAAGGTCGAAAACTCATCGCCGCGCGAACACCGTGGCGAACTTGTTCAGCGACTCGCGGATATCGCCGCGCAATGAGGCGGCGACGATCATGCCGATGGGCCCGAACAGCGCCGGACCACCGAGGTGCACGTCGAAGCTGACAACCGAGTCGTCACCCTTCGGCTTGACTTTCGCGATCAATTTGACTTTGACGCCGCCGACACCGTCACCGTTGAGGGTCATGGTCTCGGGCGGCTTGAAATTCACGATCGTCCACTTGATTCGGTTGGGCATGCCTTTGACTTCGACGATCGACTCGATGACCGTGCCCTTTTCCAGCTGCTCGGGGAGCTTGCTGCGCCATACCCGGTGGATCGTTAGCCACTCCTTGAAGCGGGACAGGTCGGATGCACTCTCCCAAGCCTTTTCGGGCGGCAAGGGTACGTCGATGGATCCGGAAAGCTTCGCCATGAGTTAGCTCTGTTGCTCGCCCTTCTGACCATCGCTCAGGGCGTTCTTCGCCGCTTCCTGCACCTTGTTGACGGTGTCTTTGTACTTGCCCTCGGTTTTGGAGTCGACGAATTCGCCGGCCTTGTCGATCGCGTCGCCGAGTGTGTCGGCGTTCTGCGCGAGCAGGCCCTTTGCTTTGTCCAGGAATCCCATGGGCCCGACCCTACCGCTTCGGGTTAAAGGTCAGGTGGTGGCTGACATCGCCAACCTGGTCGACGAACATTGTGCGGCTGTCGAACCACCAGACGCCGTCAAGCCGGTGAAACGTGTCGTGGTAATGCCCGGTCACGATGACCTGCAAGGGCAATTCCGGTGTGGCTTGCGTGACGCAGTAATACGACTTGCTGCGCGCGGTGCCACCGGCCTCGTCGATGTCCAGCTGCACATTGCTGGTGAGGTGCTTGGTCTTCGGGGTGCCGTCGTCGTGGATCCGGACGCCTTCATACATTCGTCGCACTGCGGCGGCGCCGGTGAACACCGACTCCGGCGGACCATTCTCGATCCCGCAAATCCGGCCGTGGGTAAAAAGCTCGGCCACCGCGTCCAGGTCGCCGCCATCGATGAGTTCTGCGTAGCGATAGATCAAGTTGGTGATTTCGATGGCGCTGTCGCCCATGTCGAACCACCTCATTAGCTCGCGGTTAGTGTGATCGCCGTGACGATACCTTGGACGCCGAGCCGGCTCGGCGACCTGACCGGCAAGCGAATCATCGTGACCGGAGCAACCAACGGAGTCGGGCTGGGCACCGCGCGCGCTCTTACCGAAGCGGGCGCGCACGTGATCATGGCCGTGCGCAACACCGAACTGGGCAAGCAGCGCGCAGCCGAGATCGGCGGCTCCACGTCGGTGGTCAAACTCGATCTCGCCGACTTGTCGTCGGTGCGCGCTTTTCCCGGCTTGATCGACGGCGACGTCGACATCTTGATCAACAACGCCGGCACTCTCACCAACCAGCGCACCGAGACCGTCGACGGATTCGAGATGACGCTCGCCACCAATCTGCTCGGGCCGTTCGCGTTGACCAACCTGCTGCTACCCCGGGTTCGGTCACAGATCATCAACGTCGGCTCGGATGTACATCAGTCGGCGAAACTGCGGCTCGACGATCTTGCGCTGCGCCACCACAAGTGGACGAGGATAGGCGCGTATGGGCAGTCGAAATTGGCGGTCATGTTGTGGGGGCTGGAGCTGGATCGCAGGCTGCGCGCAGCAGGATCGCCGATCGTCAGCCAGCTCACCCACCCCGGATGGGTGGCCTCGAACCTGTCGCACCTGTCCGACTCTCCGCTGATGTCGTTCGCACACAAAACCGTCAAGATCGTGGCTGACCGGTTGGCCAACGACATCGACGAAGGCGCCGCACCCACTTTGTATTGCATCAGCGAACCCGTCCCGCCGGGCAGCTATGTAGGAGTCAGCGGAAGGATGGGTCTGCGCGGCGGCCCGGTGCTCGCTGGTCGCTCGGTAGTCGCCTGCGACTACGCCGCAGCTGCCCGCGTCGTGGCTTTCGCTGAAGAGTCAACTGGCACAAGGATCCCGGTATAGCCATGGCTGAACTCGACAACACTGTTGCTGTCATCACCGGCGCCGCACGCGGTCAGGGCCGCAGCCATGCCGTCGCGCTGGCCGAGCAGGGCGCCGACATCATCGCCGTCGATCTGTGCGCCGACATCGACGCCGTGCCTTACCCGTTGGGCACCAAAGCCGACCTCGACGAGACCGCGCGGCTGGTCCGAGCCGCTGGCCGCAACGTCGTTCCCGTCATCGCCGATGTTCGCGACCTCGCCCAGTTGGAAGCCGGAATAAGCTCGGCCATCAGCGATCTCGCCGATATCGACATCGTCGTCGCAAATGCCGGCGTGGTGGGGATCGGCGAAACCGACTCGCACGCCGAGCCGCTGTTCAACGCAATCGTCGACACCAACCTCAAGGGCGTGTGGCACACGCTCGTCGCCACGGTGCCGTCCATCATCCGCAAGGGTCGGGGCGGGTCCATCGTGCTGGTGAGCTCATCGCAAGGCCTCACTGGCCGCGGCGGTGACGGGAGCGCCGCCATGTTTGGCTACGCCGCTTCCAAACACGCCATCGTGGGGATGATGCGCTCGGCAGCCAATGCTTATGCGCCACACAAGATTCGGGTGAACTCCGTACATCCCAGTGGGGTGTCTACGCCGATGATCATCAACGACTTCGTGGTGAACCGAATGCTCGAGAACCCTAACCCGGCGGTGTCACAGATGCTGCTGCCGGACGTGCCGTTGGTCGAGCCGCAAGACGTCACCGAAGCGGTGCTGTGGCTTGTCAGCCCGCGATCCCGCTACGTGACGGGCGTGACATTGCCCGTCGACGCCGGTCACGTAGTCATGTAGACCCGCGCCACCATGGGTCCAGTGGGTCCAATTCCCCAGTCGCCGTAGGGTCTACGCGCTCACCCGGCTTTGGTACCGCCACTTGAACATTGGCGGCCTCGGCAGCGGCCAACACCCGCTCGACCGGTTCCGCCCATGGATGCGGCGCCAGCCGGAACGTGCACCAGTGGATCGGCACCAGAAGTCGGCCGTTGACGTCGACGTGCGCCTGGACCGCCTCCTCGGGATTCATGTGGATGTCCGGCCATGACTTGCTGTAGGCGCCGATCGGCATCAACGTCACATCGAACGGTCCGTGTTCGGCGCCGATCTCGGCAAAGCTCTTGGTATAGCCGGTGTCGCCGGCGAAATACGCGCGATGCTCCGGGCCGATGATCGCCCAGGATGCCCAGAGCGTGCAGTTGCGGTTCAGAAAGCGACCGGAGAAGTGCCTGGCCGGCGTGCAGATCAGCGTCAGTTCGCCGATTTGGGTGCGCTCATTCCAGTCGAGTTCGATGATCCGCTCGTCGGGAATGCCCCAATCACGCAGGTGCACACCAACTCCGAGCGGTACGACGAACGGCGCCCATTGGCTGCGAGCCAGCGCGAGGATGGTGTCGATGTCGAGGTGGTCGTAATGGTCGTGGCTGATGACGATCGCGTCCAGGGCCGGTAGCGATTCCAGCGGCACCGGCGGCGGATGCATGCGCCCCGGGCCGACAATGTCCGAGGGCGAGCAGCGGTCACTCCAGACCGGATCGGTGAGGACGCGGTAGCCGTCGATATCGAGCAGCACCGTCGAGTGGCCGAACCAGCAGGCCTCCATGGCCGCGGCGCCGCTCTCACAGCTCGGTGGCAATTCCAACGGGATTTCCGCCGGGGGCCGGGTCAAGGCGCGCGCACCGATGACCTCCCACAGAATGTTGCGCTGTTCCTCGCGGTCGATACTGAACTGGGACGCCGGTTCTAGGTTGACGAACACGCCGTCGGAGAAATTGGGTGATCGCTCGGCGACTGCGCGGATATCGGCGGGCTGGGCGCCAAGCGCGGCCGGCGCGCCATGCAACGCGCGCAACACCCAACCGCCGGTCGCCAGTGACACCGTGCCGACCGCTAGGCGCATTGCCCCCCGCAACATCCGATCAGGCTCCCTGGAATCTCGGTGGCCGCTTTTCCACCCGGGCCACCTGGGCTTCGATGACATCTTGGCTGGCCCAGGCCTTGTCGAACAGCTCCTTGTGCACGGGCGTGGCCTCTTCGATCGAACCGTCGTCGTTCAGCACGCGCTTGGCGTGCTGCAGGGCCAGCGGGGCCAAACCGGCGATCTCGGCGGCCCAGGCCTGCGCGTCTTCCAACGTGCCGATCCGGTTGGCCATTCCGGTCTGCAACGCGGTCTCGGCGGTCAACTTCTCCGCGGTCAGCAGCATCGCCCGGGCCCGGCCGTGGCCGGCCAGCCAGGACAGCCGTCGGATGCTCCAGTTATCAAGCGCCAGGCCATATTTCGACGTTGGGAACTGAAAGAATGCATCGGGCGCGACCACCCGAAGGTCGCATTGCATGGCCAGTTGCAGACCCGCGCCGATGGCCGGGCCGTTGATCGCGCCGATCACCGGAATCGGAGCCGCATCCATGACCTTGTGCAGTTCGATCAGCCGGTCGGGGTAGTCGGCGGCAAACGCGTCGCCGCTCAGGTCGGCTCCGGCGCAGAACACGGTGCCCTGCCCCGTCAGCACGATGACGCGGACATTCTCACCGGCTGCTTTGTCCACCGACTCGCGCAGCTCCTCGACCAGCTGGGAGTTCAACGCGTTCCGTCGCTCCGGACGCTGCAACTCAATGGTCAGGACGTCTTCGACGCGGGTCAGACCAATCATGGCGCCCAGCCTAGTTATGTTCGTCAGGTGAGCCCGATCGGGAGTAACCACAACATTCCAATTGCCACAAAGACCTGGGAGGATGCTCCAGCGTGAACCGGCCCAACTTCTTGGTGATAGTGGCAGACGATCTCGGGTTCTCTGACATCGGGGCATTCGGTGGGGAAATCAACACCCCCAACCTCGACCGGCTGGCCTATGCCGGGATCCGGTTCACCGACTTTCATTCGGCGCCGGCCTGCTCACCGACCCGGTCGATGCTGCTGACGGGAACCGATCACCACATTGCCGGCATCGGCACGATGGGCGAGGTTCTGCCGCCGACATTCAAGGGCGCGCCCGGCTATGAGGGCTATCTGAATGACCGGGTGGCGGCGTTACCCGAGTTATTGCGCGACGCGGGCTACCTGACCCTGATGTCGGGAAAATGGCATCTGGGCAGCACGATTGACAGGTCGCCTTGGGCCCGCGGGTTCGAGCGCTCGTTCGCGCTGCTGCCGGGTGGCGCCAGCCATTACGGCGGTTCGCGAGCCGTCGTTTCGCTGCCTGGCCCCACGCTCTATACCGAAGACGATCAGTTCGTCTCGGTTGGCGACGACTTCTATTCGTCGGACGCCTACACCGACGCCCTGCTGCGCTACTTCCGCGAACGCCCCGAGGACGACGAGAGACCGTTCTTCGCGTATCTGCCCTTCCAGGCGCCGCACTGGCCGCTGCAGGCACCGGCGGAATTGATTGCCAACTACCGCGGGCGTTATGACGCCGGCCCG
>DAIODV010000060.1:0-13571 GCA_036746615.1 Mycobacterium sp. | reverse complement strand
CCGGCGGACTTGCCACGGCGTTACACGCTCGCCGGCAAGGACTTTCGGTGATCGTCGCAGAACCCCGCGACAGCCCCATCGACAAGGCCTGTGGCGAGGGCCTGATGCCCGGCGGCCTGGCTGAACTGGCATCGCTCGGCGTGGACCCCGCCGGCATGCCGCTTCGCGGTATTGCCTATCTGAGCGAGAGTCACCGCGCCGAAGCGCCTTTCCCTGGCAGCCTCGGACGTGGTGTGCGACGCACCACGCTGCACGCCGCGCTCGCGTCATGTGCCAAAGAGCAAGACACTCAATGGATCCCTGAGCGCATCACGACTGTCGAGCAAGATGCCCACGGAGTGACTGCCGCCGGTATCCGCGCGAAATGGCTGATTGCCGCAGACGGATTGCATTCGGCGGTTCGCCGCGCCGTCGGCATCAACGCCGTGGCCGGAACACCCCGGCGGTACGGAGTGCGATGGCACTACCAGGTCCCGGCGTGGTCGGAGTTCGTCGAGGTGCACTGGTCGCGGTGGGGCGAGGCATATGTGACGCCGGTCGAGCCAGATCTGGTTGGCATCGCAATCTTGTCTCGTCACCGGCCCGAACTTGATTGGTTCCCGCGGCTGGCAAATCATCTGCACGGCGCCAGCCGCGGGCGAGCTCGAGGCTGCGGACCCATGCGACAAGTAGTGGCGCGACGCGTCGCCGGCCGGGTGCTGCTGGTGGGCGATGCGGCGGGATATGAGGACGCTCTAACCGGCGAGGGCATCAGCCTCGCGGTCAAGCAAGCCGCCGCGGCGGTGCGCGCCATCGTCGACGACACGCCGTCGTCGTACGAGGCAGACTGGCATCGAATCACCCGCGACTACCGGCTGCTCACCCGCGGCCTGGTGCTCGCGACGGTGCCGCCGATAAATCGGCGTGCCATTGTGCCCGCCTGCACTGTGCTCCCTAGCGTGTTCAAGAAGGCAGTGCACGTACTCGCACGCTGATTCCATTAATTAGACGCGTGTTGAACAACTAGAGTCCGCGGATTCTGAGGTCAGATCGGCTGCTAATGGCTGGCCGCGAGTATAGCTCTGACCAGCGGCGATCCCAGCTCAAGCGGTGGGCAAATTCCGCGACTGGGGACCCTCCGACTCGCCAATTGAGACGCGGGGTGCAAAATCCAAGTAATTGTGGTTTAGTTCCAATCAATTGGATTCACTAGGAAGCTGTCCAACAGTGACCCAATGGATGGATACGATAAGAAAATCGCCCTATCGGCCGGGCGCGCAGGGAGTAAAGCCATATGACACCGTTTGCGTCCGTCGCGTCGGTGGCGGTCGAATTTCCGCCACACCAGGTTGGCCAGCACGAGGCACTGTCGGGTCTGACCGGCTTCGGCGGACCGCAATTTGACCGCTTCGCGGCGAGTGCCGGCGTGGAGAAGCGCCGCATCTCGTTGCCGTTGGCGCAATACGGCGAGTTGAGTGGCTTCACCGAAGCCAACGACGTATTCATCGAGACCGCTTTAGAACTTGGTGAGCGCGCGCTGCTCTCGGCGTTCGATGCCGCCAAGGTCAAGCCGTCCGAGATCGACATTATCTTCTCGACGACGGTCACCGGGCTGGCAGTGCCGACATTAGAGTCCCGGCTGGCGACCCGCGTCGGATTGCGACCCGACGTCAAGCGGGTTCCGCTGTTCGGGCTGGGCTGTGTCGCCGGGGCGGCCGGAGTGGCGCGCATGCACGACTACTTGCTCGCGTTCCCCGATCAGGTATCGGTTCTGCTCGCGGTCGAACTGTGTTCGTTGACGTTGCAGCGCGACGACTACTCCATCGCCAACCTGGTGGCGGCGAGTCTGTTTGGCGACGCCGCCGGCGCCGTGGTCGCGAAGGGATCTGCCCGCACACCCACCGGGCCCCGCGTGCTGGCCACCCGCAGCCGCCTCTACCCCGACACCGAAGAGGTGATGGGCTGGAATATCGGCAGCAACGGCTTCCAGATCAAGTTGTCCACGGAAGTCGCGACCGTTGCCGAGAAGTACTTGGGCGAAGACGTCCGCAACTTCTTGAATGACCACGGCCTGACGACCGCAGACATCTCGACGTGGGTCTGCCACCCGGGCGGGCCGAAGGTGATCGAAGCCGTCGAGCACACTCTGGACCTGCCCGCCGATGCCCTGGACTACACTCGAAACTCGTTGCGCGACAACGGGAATCTGTCGTCCGTGTCGGTGCTGGATGTCCTTCGCGCCAACATGGCCGATCCGCCGCCGCCGGGCTCATACGGGCTCATGATGGCGATGGGACCCGCATTCTGCTCGGAACTCGTGCTGCTCGGCTGGTAGGCCGTGTACTACCTGCTCATCCTGGCGATCGGCATCGAGCGCCTGGTCGAGCTGATCGTCTCCAAACGCAACGCACGATGGTCGTTTGCCCACGGTGGCAAGGAATTCGGCCGTGGCCACTATCCGGTGATGGTGACGGTCCACACCGCGCTGCTGCTCGGCTGCGCCGGCGAGGTCTGGGCATTGCACCGACCGTTCATCGGCTGGCTCGGCTGGCCGATGCTTGCGCTGGTGGTGCTCAGCCAGGTGCTGCGGTGGTGGTGCATCGCAACACTAGGCCGTCGGTGGAACACGCAGGTGATCGTGGTGCCGCAGGCGCCGTTGGTACACCGGGGTCCCTACCGGTGGCTGCATCACCCGAACTACGTCGCGGTCGTCGTGGAAGGTGTGGCACTGCCGCTGGTACACACGGCATGGCTCACCGCGGCCTGCTTCACGCTGGCCAACGCGTTGCTGCTCACAGTGCGGATCAGGGTGGAGAACGCGGCGCTTGGCTACGTATGATGCCGATCTGTTGATCGTCGGCGGCGGTCCCGGTGGCCTTGCCACCGCGTTGCACGCACGGCGCCTTGGGCTTTCGGTGATTGTCGCCGAGCCGCGGACGAGCCCGATCGACAAGGCGTGTGGTGAGGGGCTCATGCCCGGCGGCCTGGCCGAGCTGACAGCGCTTGGGATCGACCCACCCGGACTGCCGTTTCGCGGCATCGCTTACCGCAGCGAGCACCGTCGCGCCGAAGCGCGCTTTCGCGCCAGTCCAGGTCGAGGAGTTCGGCGTACTACGTTGCACGCCGCATTGGCCGCCCGCGCGAAAGAGCAGGACACCGAATGGATTTCGACGCGCGTGACTCGGGTCGATCAGGATGCCGCGGGGGTTACGGCAGGCGGTGTGCGGGCGAAATGGATGGTCGCGGCCGACGGGCTGCACTCGTCGGTGCGCCGCGCCGTCGGAATCAACGCAATAGCCGGAAATCCGCGGCGCTACGGCGTTCGCTGGCACTTTGCGGTCCCCGCATGGTCGGAATTCGTCGAAGTGCACTGGTCGCCCTGGGGTGAGGCATACGTGACACCGGTGGAGCCGGATCTGGTGGGCGTGGCGATTCTGTCCCGACTGTCCCATCAAAGGCCCGAACTCGCCTGGTTTCCGCGCCTGGCAGCGCATCTGCGCGACGCGGCGCCCGGGCACCCGCGAGGCTGCGGTCCGCTGCGCCAAGTGGTTTCCCGGCGGGTCGCCGGGCGGGTGCTATTGGTAGGCGACGCAGCGGGATACGAGGATGCGCTGACCGGCGAGGGCATCAGCCTCGCCGTTAAGCAAGCGGGCGCCGCCGTGGCAGCGATCGTCGAGGACACGCCGTCGTCTTACGAGGCGGCGTGGCGTCGCATCACCCGCGACTACCGGTTGCTCCCCCGGTCGCTGGTGTTGCCCCCCGCGCCGCGAGTGGGCCGACGCGTGGTCGTACCCGCCGCTGGTCTGCTTCCCGGCGTCTTCGGCGGCGCGGTCAATAGGTTGGCGCGCTAGTTCCCTTGTGCCACAACGGGCTTTTCCGCCGCTCCCACATATTCGCCCAGGTACCAGTCACCAAGCCAGCTTCGCGCCTTCGTCAGCTCGATGGTGAAGCCGGATAGGTTGCGTTTGCGGAATGAGCGACGTGAAGCGAAAGGGTTCAGCCCGGTCGTGTACTCGAGCCCGGCGATGACCGGCTCCTGGGGCGCCCGATGGTTCGTCAGTGGCTGGTAACCGAGGTCTTCGAGAAGCCTGAAAAGCTCTGCGGGTCTTGGGAACCGGCGAAAATCGTGATTGGACTTGTACAGCCCGGACACAAACAACGGGCCGACGCTGACGAATGCAAGCCAGGTGTACAAATTCCGGTCTGGTGCCACATAAAACACCCGACCGCCGGGCTTGAGCGCACGATGGACATTGGCTAACACCGTGCGATGCTCGCCGCAGTGGTCGAATATTCCGTGCATGTAGACCACATCGAACTGTTCGCTGGGCAGCACATTCCGATCGCGGATGTCCCCGACATGGAATTGAACGTTCGCGGTACCGCCGAAGGAACACCGCGCTGCCCGGATGGCTTTATAGTCGACGTCGAAGCCATCGATTTCCCAATCCCGTAGCCGCGGGTCGAGCTTGAGCAAACTATGGATTGCTTTACCGCTGCCGCAGCCTGCCACCGCCATGCGCGGAGGCTCGATTCCCGCAAGCTGAGGTAAATAGTCGTGCAGGAATCGCCAAGCGGCGCAATCGATTTTGCTGACCAGATCTTCGGTGAACCGCCACTGCGCACTGGCTTGGGCCTGAGCGAAGTAGCGCACACCACGTTCGATCGTGCCGTTGTGGGCTCTAGTGAGGAGCTTGTCCAGCCAGGAGTAGCGGTAATCCGGCTCGCCGCCTGCTTCGTTGCGGCGCTCGCGGTGCAGGAAGTCGAAGTATGTCCGCTCTTCGGCATCGAGCGGCGCGGTCCATGACTGCGACCCGCACAAGACACGCTCGCGGATCCACGAGTCAACGACCCGGCTATAGAGCTCGGTCTCGAACAGCATGAGCTGATGTCCCCCGCCAGGCATCACAAAGAGGTCTTTGGTCCCGCCGATGCGCTCGAAGCAGGCTCGGGCATGGTCGGCGCCGACGATCTCATCGTTCTCGCCACAGGTGATCAGGACTGGTTTGGCATTGGCCGCAGCGGGCTGTCTCGGCTGATAGTTGAAGACGGAATGGTAGCTCTTGAAGCCATACGACCACACGTAATGCGGGTCAACCAGCTTCTCCGGCAACAAGTCTGGGTCCTCTTGATAAGCAGCTTTGAAGTCGATGAATCGGCGCAGCGGCAGCCGAACCCGGTCGCCAAGAATTCTGGCCACCCGACCGATGGCCTTCGAACGCATCAATCGAATCGCACCGTTCATCTGCAGCTCGTCGTTCAGCAAGATGTTCATGCACACAGCGCCGGCCACACCTGGGCATCGGGCGAGCGCGTGGAATGCAATTTCGCCGCCTTGGCTGGCTCCATGAAGGACTACCGGAAGGCCGGTGCTTTCACCCGCGTGGTCGCATACCGCGCGAACGTCCTCGAGGAAGTCTTCGAAGGTGAAGACGCCACGAGGGCCCGGTGTGCGCCCATGTCCGGTCAGGTCGAAAGCCCAGACCGTCGCCGGAAAGTGTCGCCGGAATTGCTCGGCGAAATCGTGGTAAACCGCGCTGTAGCCTGCGGTGCCGTGCACCAGCACCAGCGTGTACTCGGCGTTGGGATTCTCGTAGCGCCTCAGAAAGAGCGGCTTGCCGTTGCTCCCGGCGACCGAGCCCTCGACCGGCGACGCAAGCACGCCTTGGGCGTTGGCGGTGATCATGGCGCTGGATGCTCCGTTCCTTGACCGATGAGATGGTTGATCAACAGGCGGACGTGGGCATCGAAGCCGGCCCGAAACGCAGACTCGTCTGCGGCGAACGGGCGGCGCATCGCCATCCCGAGGAGAAAGGTCTCGATGAGTTCAACAGATACGTCGATCTCGCGCCCCGGGGCCAGCTCTTTGACGAAGCGAGCGACGTTGCGCCGCTGGGTTTCCTGGTAATCCGAATAGGCTCGTCTAAGCGACTCGTTGTGGTTTGCCGCCGCGGCGAATTCCACCATGAACCTTGCTGCGTGGACATTGTTGACAAACAGCGCGTACAGCAGTTCGGCCGCGGCATCGAGTCGCTGCGCGGCCGTTCCGTCTTGCGGTAATTGCTCGGATGCCGCCGAGAACATGTCGGCAGCCATCTGTCCGATCGCTGACTGAATCAGCCGTTCTTTGGTGTCGAAATGGTGGTGCAGCAGCGGCTGTGAGACACCGGCGCGCGCAGCGATCCGTTTCATCGAGGATTTCTCGTAGCCAAACTCGCAGAAGCACTCCAAAGCCGCCGCGAGGATGCGCGGTCGGGCGTTCGTCGCAACCGTTGGAGCGACCATCGATGTTGTCAACGAAACCTCACCTTGTCTTTCGTCGCTGGTGCACGCTAGCGTAGCTGACTGATCGATCAGTTAGTACCCAAAACGTCGGAGAGGTTCTGCAACGCGGTGAATAGCCGGGTCACGCTCACTTTCGACAACGGTCCCACCCCAGGTGTGACCGATCGGGTTCTCGACTTGCTCGCCGAGAGGTCACTTCGCGCGATCTTTTTCGTCGTCGCCAACCGCGTGGACGCAGACCCAGCCGCCCACGCGCAGCTGGAAAGAATGGTTCGGGATTGTCACCGGGTGGGGAATCACTCGCTGACTCATGCCCGGCCGCTGGGCGAACTGAATGAGCAGGAAACCATCACCGAAATTGCTGCGGCGCACGACATTCTGCGCGAATTTTCCGGCGAGAACTTTCTCTTCCGTCCGTGGGGCACCGAAGGACAACTAGACCGGCGATGCCTCAACCGCACTGCGGTCGACTACCTGGTTAGCGGCAAGCACACCTGCGTGTTGTGGAACAGCGTGCCGCGCGACTGGATGGATCCGGTGGGGTGGATCGAGCGTGCGCTAGCCGATGTCCGCGCGCGCGAACACACCGTGGTGGTACTGCACGACCTGCCGTCCGGAGCGATGGATCAGCTACGGCGCTTTCTCGACGAACTGGACCGCCATGGGGCAGAGGTGACGGGCGAGCTGCCCGACGCGTGCGTGCCGATCATCGACGGGCGCATCGTTGGTGCTCTCGACCACCTGATGCCGGCGTCCTAGCGCGCTTTCCAGACCGGGGGGCGCTTTTCGGCGAAGGCCAACGGGCCTTCTTTGGCGTCCTCAGATTTCAGCACAACGCCGAATTCGCGTTGGGTGCGCGCCCAGCCGGGCTCCTCGTCGGGGATGATGCCGTCGTCGGCGCCATAGGCGATCCGCTTGCTGGCCTGGACCGACAGCGGCGCGTTCACCGTGACTCGCTCGGCCAGTGCCAGCGCGGCTTCCAGCACGGTGCCGTCCGGGACGACCTCGTTGATCAGGCCCCACTTGGCGGCTTCGGCAGCGCTGATCGGCTCGCCGGTGAGAATCATCTCGAGCGCGACCTTGCGCGGCAGCTGATGCACGATCCGGAAGACCCCGCCGGCAGCGGCAAACAATCCGACCTTGACTTCGGGCAAACCGAATGTTGCGCTTTCGCAAGCCACCACGAGATCACTGGCCAGAGCAAGCTCGGTACCGCCTCCGAGCGCGGTGCCATTGACCGCCGCGATGGTTGGCTTGTCGATGAAATGGTGCACGTAACCGGCGAAGCCCCATTCGCCGTGGTCGGGATGGTAGATATTCTCGCGGCGCGAAATCGCCTTGAGATCTGCTCCGGCACAAAAGGATTTGTCGCCGGCGCCGGTGATCACGACCGCCCGCACCTCGTCGTCGTTTTGGGCTTGGTCCAACGCGTCGCCGACGCCGGTACTCACCGCGCCGTTGACCGCGTTGCGGGCATCGGGCCGGTTGATCGTGATCACCAGGACATTGCCGCGCCGTTCGGTCAGCGCCGTAGGCATTGTTTGGGTCACAACAGCTCGATGATCGTGGCGTTGGCCTGACCGCCGCCCTCGCACATCGTCTGTAGGCCGTAGCGAATTCCCTTGTCCCGCATGTGGTAGAGCATCGTCGTCATGATGCGGGCTCCGGATCCGCCGAGCGGATGGCCGAGCGCGATCGCGCCACCGTTGGGATTCAGCTTCTTCTCGTCAGCCCCGATGTCCTTCAGCCACGCCAGGGGCACGGGCGCGAACGCCTCGTTGACCTCGAAAACGCCGATGTCCTCCAGCTTCAGCCCGGAGCGCTTCAGCGCCTTCTGGGTCGCCGGAATCGGTGCGGTCAGCATGATGACGGGATCGGCACCGGCCAGGGTAGCGGTGTGCACTTTGGCTATCGGGTTGAGCTTCAACGACTTTGCCTTCTCCGCCGACATGAACAGCAACGCGGCCGACCCGTCGGAAATCTGGCTGGAGTTTCCGGCGTGGATCACACCGTCCTCCTTGAAGGCGGGCTTCAGCTGACCCATCTTCTCAATCGTGGTGCCCCGGCGGATGCCTTCATCCTTGAGCAGAACATTCCCGTCCGGGTCTTTAATGCCCACGATCTGGTCGTCGAATGCACCGGAATCTTGTGCAGTCGCGGCTTTTTCGTGCGATCCCAAGGAGAACTCGTCGACCGCGGTCCGGTCGAACCCCCACTGCTGCGCGATCATCTCCGCGCCGATGCCCTGGTTGGGGATCGCGCCGTGATAGCGGTCCAGGAACGCCTGCGAGTACGGCCGACCCCCGTTGGCCAGTGAGGAGCCCATCGGGGTGCGCGACATCGACTCCACCCCGCCGGCAACGGCGACGTCGTAGTGGCCGGCGACCACACCGGCCGCAGCGAAGTGGATCGACTGCTGGCTCGACCCACACTGACGGTCGACGGTGACACCCGTGACGGTCTCCGGCCAGCCCGCGGTCAGCGCCGCGGTGCGCGCAATGTCGATGGCCTGCTCGCCGGCCTGCGAGACGCATCCCCAAATCACGTCGTCGACGAGCTCGGGATCGATGCCGGCCTTCTGCACGAGAGCGTTGAGCACCTGCGCGGACAGGTCGGCGGCATGCACGCCGGACAGTCCCCCATTGCGCTTGCCGACCGGTGAACGCACCGCCTCGACAATGACCGCTTCAGCCATGGCTTCTCCTTAAGACATGATGTTGTTCTTCGATTGTTGACCAACCCGTTGGACGGCTCGCCGCGGGGGTGCTCAGCCGGCCTGTAGCGTCGAAAAACATGACCCGCATTGTCGTCATCGGCGGCCACGGCAAGGTCGCGTTGCACCTGGCTCGGATCCTGACTGAGCGAGGCGATCAGGTGACGTCGGTCTTTCGTAATCCCGACCACGCCGGGGACGTCGCCGCGACGGGCGCCCGTCCCGTCGTCGCCGATATCGAGACGCTGGGCACCGACGCGCTGACCGAGCTGCTGGCCGGCTACGACGCAGTGGTGTTCTCCGCCGGCGCCGGTGGCGGCAACCCGGCCCGCACCTATGCCGTCGACCGCGACGCCGCGATCCGGGTGATCGATGCGGCCGGACAGGCCGGCACGCGACGTTTCGTCATGGTGTCGTACTTCGGCGCGGGACCGGATCACGGTGTGGCCGAGGACAATCCGTTCTACCACTACGCCGAGGCGAAAGCAGCCGCCGATGCCCACCTTCGCGCCAGTGACCTCGACTGGACGGTGCTGGGGCCCGGTCGACTCACGCTCGAGCCAGCGACCGGCCGGATCGCCGTCGGCGCGCCGGGCGAGGTCTCCCGAGAAGATGTCGCGCTGGTGGCGGCCGCCGCGCTGCACGATGACGCGACGGTCGGCCGGACCATCGAATTCAACAATGGCCACCAGCCCATCGCCGAGGCTCTAGCGGCCGGGTAATCTCGACGGCGCAGTCGGTCTGCCGGCAGAAGTGTCGGCATCGAGCGAAGCAGGTTAGTAGTGCTTCGCAAGAGGGAACCCGGTGAGAGTCCGGGACTGTCCCGCAGCGGTATGCAGGAACGACCGCCGTCACAACGCACTGGTCATCCGACCGGGAAGCGACGGCCACTAGGAGCACCACACGGTGTGTGCCTGCGAGTCCGAAGACCTGCCGGCTGTGCCGGGCGCGCCGCGCCTGGCGGCTCATCGCCTCGTGGAATGGGCGTATCGCTGTCCCGGTTGCAGTGTTTTGTGGCACCGCAATCGAATCGGCTTCGCGTCCGCTGGCGGTGACCACCCCGTCGAGTGAATGGACGACATCGTGACCGCAACACCGTTTACCGCCACCGTCATCGGCTCCCCGCGCATCGGCCCGCGAAGAGAACTCAAGCGAGCCACCGAGGGCTACTGGGCCGGCCGAACCAGTCGATCCGAGCTGGAGAACGTCGCCGCCACACTGCGCCGCGACAGCTGGGCGCAGCTGGTCGCCGCCGGCTTGGATTCGGTGCCGGTCAACACCTTCTCCTACTACGACCAGATCCTCGACACCGCCGTTCTGTTGGGCGCGCTGCCGGCCCGGGTGCAAAGCGTCTCCGACGACTTGGACCGCTACTTTGCAGCCGCCCGCGGCACCGAGGACATCGCGCCGCTGGAAATGACCAAGTGGTTCGACACCAACTACCACTACATCGTGCCGGAGATCGGGCCGGACACGGCGTTCTCGCTGCATCCCGAGAAGGTGCTCGCTGAACTCAAAGAGGCTCGCGACCAAGGGGTTCCGGCACGTCCGGTGATCATCGGTCCGCTCACCTTTCTGTTGCTGAGCAAGGCCGTCGATGGTGCGGGCCCGCCGGTGCAGCGCCTCGATGAGCTGGTCCCAATCTATGGCGAGTTGCTTTCGCTGCTAGCCGACAACGGCGCCGGGTGGGTACAGCTGGACGAACCGGTACTGGTGACCGACATGTATGCCGACGCAGCCGCGCTGGCGGAGAAGGTGTACACCACGTTGGGATCGGTGCAGCAGCGGCCCGCGATTTTCGTGGCTACCTATTTCGGCGATCCCGGCAGCGCACTTCCCGCACTGGCACGCACCCCCGTCGAGGCGATCGGCGTCGACGTGGTCCGCGGCGCAGACGCCGCGGTGGCTTCCGCACCCGGGCTGGCCGACAAGACACTAGTGGCCGGAATTGTCAACGGGCGCAACATCTGGCGCACCGACCTGGAAGCGGCGCTGGGTCGACTGACCAGCCTGCGCGACTCGGCGGGTTCGGTGGCGGTGTCCACCTCGTGCTCGACCTTGCACGTGCCCTACTCGCTGGAGCCGGAAACCGATCTGGACGACGCGTTGCGCAGCTGGTTGGCATTCGGCGCCGAAAAGATGCACGAGGTAGCCACTTTGGCGCGCGCGCTGCGTGACGGCCGCGACGCGGTCGCCGACGAGATCGAAGCCTCCAACGCCGCGGTGAAGTCGCGTCGCAGCGATCCCCGCCTGCACAACGACCAGGTGCGCGCCCGTATCGATTCGCTCACCAAGTCGGGCACAGAACGCGGGCCGGCCGCACAGCGCCGCGAAGCGCAGAATGCCCGGCTGCACCTGCCGCCGCTGCCGACCACCACGATCGGCTCCTACCCGCAGACCTCGGCGATTCGCAAGACGCGCGCGGCATTCCGCACGGGCGAGATTGACCAAGCCGAGTACGAACGCCGGATGAAGCAGGAGATCGCCGACGTCATCAAGCTGCAGGAGGATCTCGGCCTCGACGTGCTGGTGCACGGTGAGCCGGAACGCAACGACATGGTGCAGTACTTCGCCGAGCAACTGGACGGCTTCTTCGCCACCCAGAACGGCTGGGTGCAGTCCTACGGCAGCCGCTGCGTTCGTCCGCCGATCCTCTACGGCGATGTTGCGCGACCGCAGCCCATGACAGTCGACTGGATCACCTACGCGCAGTCGCTCACCGACAAGCCGGTCAAAGGCATGCTCACCGGTCCGGTAACGATTTTGGCGTGGTCGTTCGTCCGAGACGACCAGCCGCTGGCCGACACCGCAAACCAAGTGGCGCTTGCCATTCGCGACGAGACCGTGGATCTGCAGTCGGCCGGCATCGCTGTGATCCAGGTCGACGAGCCTGCGCTGCGGGAGCTGCTCCCACTGCGGGACGCGGCCAAGCAGGCCTACCTGGACTGGGCGGTAGGTGCGTTCCGGTTGGCGACGTCCGGCGTGGACGATTCGACGCAGATCCACACCCACCTGTGCTACTCGGAGTTCGGCGAGGTGATCGGCGCGATCGCCGATCTGGATGCCGACGTCACGTCGATCGAGGCGGCCCGCTCGCACATGGAGGTGCTCGACGATCTCAACTCGGTCGGCTTCGCCAACAGCGTGGGACCCGGTGTCTACGACATCCACTCGCCGCGGGTGCCGAGCACCGACGAGATCGCCACGTCGTTGCGGGCAGCGCTGAAAGCCGTTCCCGCCGAACGACTATGGGTCAACCCGGACTGTGGGCTGAAAACCCGCAATCCCGACGAGGTCTCGGCGTCGCTGACCAATCTGGTCACCGCGACCAAGCAAGTGCGGGCCAGCGCCTGACGCCCGCAGTGCTGCACCGAGCGTGAAACTGTTGCGGAAAAAAGCGTCTTAATCTCGCAACAGTTTCACGTTCGGCGTGAGTCCAGCCCCTCGGCGAGCAAATGCACCGGCACGTCGTCGGCCCATGGCTGGCGGGTCACCATATCCGCGACGTGCACGTAGCCGCGCTCGAATTCGCCGGTGGCGGCGTCCACCAACCGGTACTGCTGAGTCTGTCTGTGGATCGGTTGAGCGTCGAGCATCACCACACGCACCTCCCCCGGCTCGAAGTGACAGCGTTTGTGCAGAGCCGCGACCAACTGCTCGTTGCTGAAGTGCCCGTCGCCGAAATTCCATCCGATGGCGGTGCTGGTGATCCGTTCGCCGTCGGTCAGGACGTAGTCGTCCTCGTTCTGATCGGCCATCGCCCGGTGCGCAAGCGTGAAGAGCGCGCGGCCGTGAGTATTGAAGGCGCGGAACGCATATCCCATATACATCGGGATCTGCGCGGCTTCCTTGCTGCCATAGAACTTCTCCAGCTGAGCGGCGGGCATGCTGGCGATCGCCACGATGCCGGTGGCGATCTTCGCGTCAGCCGAGGGCTTGATGCACCACAGTGTGGTGTCCCAGTTGCCGGCGTAATAGCGCATGCCCGGCAGAAAGGACACCTTGCGCGGGAACAGGTTTCCGAGCGCGACGGTCCCCGCGACGACCGCGAACAGCAGTATCGGCAGCGGTGTGCTCAGGTCACTCAAGCCGACCGAGGCGTGACCGACGAACAACGCCAGCACGCTGAACATCATGAAGACATTCCACTCAAGCGGCACGCCCATCGGAATCGACGACAGGATGCCAAAGTGGAAGCACAGCATGACAAATGCGGCGATCGCGGTGGGCCAGCCACCGTGAGTGAAGAACAACACCAGCGGCACGAGTCCTTCGATCGCGGTGGAAAAGTGCGCAAGCCAGCGCGACGGCCGCCCCGGGCGCAGATCGTCGGGGAAGTGCTCGAAGAAGCTGCGTTTGATGGCCCGGGACCGGAACAGTGGATTATTGCTCATCATCGTGGAGATGACGAACGGGAAGTGCTTGTTGAGCTTGGAGGTTGCCGCGCCCAGCCAGATCACCAGGCACACAAGTTTGGCGCCCACGATCATGTCGACGCCGTAGCCGGTGAACAGGAAGGCGACTGTGATCGAGGCGTATACCTCGCCGCGGGCGGCCAGGAAGATGACTTTGTCGCGCAGCCCCAGCACTGCCT
>DAIODV010000059.1:0-13593 GCA_036746615.1 Mycobacterium sp. | reverse complement strand
CTCCTCGCCGCCTGGGCCGTCCAGACCGCGGACCTCGATCCATGCCCGTCCGTTGCCGCGCCAACTACGCCGGGTCAAAGTGGGCGCAGGCAGCCCGTCCGACAGCGCTCTGACGCCTTCTCGAACCGGGATCACTGCCATGGCCAGGCCCCTGGATACGACAGTGTTTATACCCAGCGCGACCGCGCGGAGCGGAGATGCTCGCACTGTTTCGACGGTACCCAACCGGAGGACTAGCGGCGGGCGCGCGACTGCGTGCCGCGCGACCGTGCCGGTGCTCGCTTGGCCGGCGATTTGCGTGGCTGCGACGAACTGGCCGAACTGGTCGATTTGGCCGGCGTCGTCTTCACCGATGTGAGCGTCGCTCGGTGTGAGCCGTCGTCGTGACCGTTGTTCAGCTGCCGTAGCAACAGGGCGCCGCCGCCGACGGCCAACAGCACCGGCCATTCGACGAGCCCGGTGACGCCGAGCGCGCCCAATGTCAGTGCGGCGGCAGGCATCGAGCGACTACCCCGCTCGGCTCCGCGCTGCAGTCCGGCTGCCGCTCCGGTGACCGCGCCGACGACGCCGTTGACGGCGGCGCCGCCCACTGCACCTGCGGCCGCGGTGGTGGCAGCGGCGGCGCGGCCCGCCGTTCGAGTAACGCTGCGTACGGCGCCGTTAACGACACCCATGATGACTCCCTGGTGATTGGTTGTTGCATAAGCGCGAACCCGCAACGTTCATGAAACCGTCACGATCCTGCGCAGCATTTCGCAATCCTATGGCCTTGTAGGGCAAATGAACAGAAAATGAATACCCGCACTCGGTATTTGTATGCGTCAGGCTCGACGGACATCCACCAAGACCGGTGCGTGGTCGCTGGCCGCCTTGCCTTTACGTTCCTCCCGGACGATTTGGGCGTCGACGACCCGGCTGGCCAGCGCGGGGGAGGCGAGGATGAAGTCGATGCGCATCCCTTGTCGCTTAGGGAACCGCAGCTGGGTGTAGTCCCAATAGGTGTAGACCCCGGGCCCGGGGGTGAAAGGCCGTACCACGTCGGCGAATTGAGCGTTGACGATCGCGTCAAACGCCTTGCGTTCTGGTTCCGAGACGTGGGTGGCGCCGCGGAAGAAATCGACGCTCCAGACATCGTCGTCGGTCGGGGCGATATTCCAGTCACCGACGAGCGCAATCTGGGCAGACGGATCGTCGAGTAGCCAGCCTGCAGCCGTATCACGAAGTGCGGCAAGCCAATTCAGCTTGTAGGTGTAATGGGGGTCGCCGACGGCGCGGCCGTTGGGCACGTAGAGGCTCCACACCCGAACCCCGGCACACGTAGCGGCCAGCGCGCGGGCTTCGGCTGCGGCCTTCAGATCCGGCTTGCTGCTCCAGCTCGGCTGGCCGTCGAAGCCGACCTCGATGTGGTCCAGGCCGACACGCGACGCGATCGCCACACCGTTCCATTGGTTGAATCCGCAATGCGCCACCTCGTAGCCGAGCTCCAAGAATGGCATTGTCGGAAACTGATCGTCGGCGCACTTGGTTTCTTGCATGGCCAGGACGTCGACCTCGTCGCGCTCCAACCAATCGAGCACGCGGTCCAGCCGGGTGCGGATCGAGTTCACGTTCCAGGTGGCCAGTCTGAGCATGCGCCCGACCCTACGGTGCGACCGTGAAGTAGCGCGCGCGGTGATGCAGCGCGAAACCCAGCGACTGAGCCAGACCCGCGGTGGTCGGATCGTCGTCGGGGATCCGGATGAAACCACGGGTGGCGCCACGCGCTGCGCCCCATGCCAGCAGGGCTTCGCAAATGCTCCGGCCGGCGCCCCGCATCGCCGACAGGCCAACCCATCGGGTGCCGTCCGGTGCGTAGGTGACCGATGCGCGTGCGACGTGATCCTTGTGCGTGCCGAAAACCAGCTCGCCGTTGACGACTGCGGTCAGTACATCGCGGGGATAACGCTGCAACGAGGCATCGTCCGGATGAGCCGACAGCCGCACGGACGGGTCGGGCTCGGCGATGTGCACGTCGCGTACGAACATGGCGTTGGATTGTTCGCCCGTGCCGGGCGGCCGCAGGAGGCGGTCGGCGATCGCCAGTCGCGGGATCAGCCCGCGTCGGGCGTACCACTCGACTATCGCCGGAATCGTCGCTGTACTAGCGGAAATGTCCAGCGGGACAGCCGAGTTCGCGCACGCTGTCACACCATGCCCGGCGCGCAGAAACCAACCCTCCAGCCACTGCCGCTCTACGCCTGGCCAGCCGAACGCGGCGGCATGCTCGAGCGCGCGGATCTCCGAAGTGCGCACCGGCGCATCGCTTAATGTCCGCACCGCGACCACATCGGCGGGCGCGAACTGGACCACCGCGCCGGTCTTCGTCTGGACCCGCACCAGCGGATCGATGTCGAGGAGATGGCCGACCGCGTCAGTCAGTGGCGGGATCGACCCGGCGGGCCGCCGGTAACGCACGGTGACCCTGGTGCCGGGCGGTGGCCACGAAACCATCAGTGACCGAACGGGTCCGGGCCCTCGCCCGGCGTCCACGACAATCCGGGCACACCCCAGCCGTGGGATTTGACGGCACGCTTTGCCGCGCGGGCGTGTCGTCCGATCAACCGGTCCAGGTACAGGAAGCCATCGAGATGTCCGGTTTCGTGTTGCAGCATGCGAGCGAACAACCCCTCGCCCTCGATCGTGATCGGGCTGCCGTCGGCGTCGAGTCCGGTGACGCGGGCCCACTTGGCCCGTCCAGTCGGAAAAGATTCACCCGGCACCGAAAGGCAACCCTCGTCGTCGTTGTCCGGATCGGGCATGGTCTCAGGAATTTCCGATGTTTCGAGCACCGGATTGACAACCACGCCGCGGCGCCGAGCCGACTGACCACGCTCGTCGGCGCAGTCGTAAACGAACACTCGCAAGTCGACGCCGATCTGGTTGGCGGCCAGGCCAACTCCGTAAGCGGCGTCCATGGTGTCGTACAGCGTGCTGATCAAATCGGCCAAATCGCCTGGCAGAGAGCCGTCTGCGGCGACCGGAACCGGCCTGGTCGGGGTGTGCAGGACGGGATCTCCCACGATGCGAATGGGTACGACTGCCATGACCGGCAAGCTTAAGCGTCCCGCGGATGGGCTCGAGTTGCGGTGGGAGGCCGGGGCAGGCAATCTCACCTAGTGAGCCGACTCGCGGTCTGGGTTCGACGATCAACAGTTGCGAGCGTGGTTGAATATTCGCCGGAGCAGCGAGCATTCGAGAATTCGCCGAAAGGGTCGAGGAAGCGATATGGACAGCGCTATGGCGCGGGCTAATCGATCGGGGGACGACTCTGAACTCGCCGATGGGCTAACCCGCCGCGAACACGACATTTTGGCGTTCGAGCGCCAATGGTGGAAATACGCCGGCGCCAAAGAAGAAGCCATCAAAGAGTTGTTTGGAATGTCCGCCACGCGTTACTACCAGGTGCTGAATGCTTTGGTTGACCGGCCTGAGGCATTGGCAGCGGACCCGATGCTGGTCAAGCGGCTACGACGGCTGCGTGCAAGTCGACAGAAGGCGCGGGCGGCACGACGGTTGGGCTTCGAGGTCACCTGACGTATCACCCGCCCTGCGGGCGTCGGTGTGGGTTTTGGCGCACTCCTAGATACAGTGACGTCAATGAATGAGCGCGTTCCCGATTCGACCGGCCTGCCCCTGCGGGCCATGGTGATGGTGTTGCTGTTTCTCGGCGTAATTTTTTTGCTGGTCGGGTTTCAAGCGATGGGATCGGGTACCAACTCCGACGATGAGTCGTCGGGCCCAACTGTGACGACGAGCACGATGGCGCCGAAAACCTCCGCGAAGCCCGCGGCCAAAGCCGATGTGCGCGTCTACAACATTTCCAGCCAGCAGGGCATCGCCGGGCGCACCGCCGACCAGCTGAAGCAGGGCGGTTTCAACGTCACTGAGGTCGGCAACCTGTCGTTGCCCCACGTCTCTGCCACCACGGTGTACTTCGGCAACGCGCCCGGCGAGAAGGAAACCGCCGATGGCGTGGGCCAGCTGTTGAAAGCGCACGTCGAACCGCGGACTCCTGAGGTCGCGGACCAGCCGCCCGGCGTCATCGTCGCGGTCGCGGGCTAAGCACACCGGTACCTAAAACGGCGGTGGCTCGTCGTCGGGGGCCGTCGGTGGGGCGGGTCCGAAGTAGCTCGGACGGTTGGCCCGTCGGCTCACGCGGTCGTCGTGGTTTTGTTTGCGTTCGGTGGCCACGCGTTGTGCGCGGTTTTGGGCACGGGTGCGTCGGCGTTTGGGCATCATCGCGGTGCGATCGGCGCAATAGTCCTGGGGCGGGTCGGCTTCGGGTGCCGGTATGCCGCCCACCGCGTGGCACAGGCTGGGAAACAGCAGCGCGCTGCCGGGGGTGGTCACGTAGGTGTGGCCGGACGGCGAGGTCAGGATCAGTGTGCCGTCGGCCAACTGCTGATCGCGCCAGCCCCAGAAAGTTTTGACCAAGTGATGAGTTCGGCAGTAGCACTTGAGGTTTGAGGCGTGCGTGGGCCCGCCATTGGCATGGGGGATGGTGTGGTCGAGGTCGCAGTCGTAGGCGGGGTGGTCGCAGCCGGGCCAGCGGCACGTCAAATCCCGACACCGCACAAAATCGGCCAACGCCGCCGACGGCGCATAGCCCGGCTCACGGGGCGCATCGCCGGGATGCACCAGCGGCACCAGCTTGGAAGATTTGGCCAACTCCTGCACAAGCTCCGGCGGGATGAGCCCATCGGCGCCCACTTCGGATCCCGGCGCCGAGCCGCTACCGGCGATGGTGGCCTGCTCGGCGATCACATTGATCACCACCGGCGATGCGGCAGGCCGTGTTCCTGCGCCACAGTTGGGGCGTCCGCAGCGGCAACCCAGCCGATCCGCCCCGGCGGCCAGCGCACCTAGGGCGTCGGCGCGGCGCTCCTGGTGGCTGCGCGGGTCGTGCTCACACACCGTGGCGGCCAAAGCGTCCAGCCGACTGTCCAAGGCATGCGCGTCAGGAGTCACCAGGCTGCCGTTGATCTGGGAGATCCCGCTTTCGTCGAGATCGGAGATCCACACCTGCCGATCTGCCTGGCGTTCCTTGCGCCGTCGCACCGCATCCGCGTCAGCACTGGCGACGATCTTGTCGATTTGTGCCGCCAGCCGGCCTCGGGTCATTGACGGCCAGCGCGGCGCGTTGACGGCCAGCTGGGCGTCGACAGTCCCCAGCACATCGCGGTCGGTGATCAACTCCGTGCGGTACACCATCGTCTGAAATGTCCGGTAGTCGATATCACCGGCTTTGAATACCTCGGCCACCTGTGGCAGCTGTTCATGCATGGCACGGGCATAGCGCAGCCGGCTCCCGGCTAGTGCTTGGCTGATGCGCAACGCCGCGGCCACTTCGGCGGTTACCGCCTCCTCAGTGTCGATGGCCCACTCCTCGGTCTCACTACAGCGCGATAACCGATACCTGAATAGCTCGCCGATCGCGGCCAGCTGTGTGGCCGCCGCCCGGTTCTCGGCCCGGGTGGCGGTACAGATCCGATCCACCATGGCGGTCGATTCGGGTGTGGTCGAGGGATGGCGGCGCTCCCAGTACTCGTCACAGCGGGCAATCGTTGCCTGCCGCGCCGCTTCATCGAACATGTGTTCGAGTATGCCACACCCCGCCGACAAGAAACTTTGCGGCGAGCGTGCTGCCGGGTCGCATGATCGCCGGGATAGGCTCTTCCCCATGGTTAACCCCGCTACACGCCGAAAAGTCGCCGCTGTCACCGCATTGGTTCCGCTCGCCGCTTCGGTTGCGCTGTTGAGTGCGTGCAAGCCGAACCAGCCGCCGGCGACCTCCCCGGGTACCACGCCGGCGATCTGGACCGGGTCGTCGTCGCCGTCGGAGACGCAACAGAAGGGCGGGCCGGCAGCAGCGGAGAGTTTGACTACCCACCTGATCGCCCCGGACGGCAGCAAGGTGGCGACCGCCAAATTCGAATTCGCGAATGGCTACGCGACGATCACCGTTGAGACAACCGGCCAGGGCGCGCTGGCACCCGGATTCCATGGCGTACACATCCACTCCGTGGGCAAGTGTGAGGCCAATTCGGTTGCGCCAACCGGCGGGGCGCCGGGCGACTTCCTCTCGGCCGGTGGACATTTCCAAGCTCCCGGGCATACCGGCAGCCCAGAGAGTGGCGACCTGACCTCGCTGCAGGTGCGAAAGGACGGCGCGGCGTTGTTGGTGACGACGACCGATGCATTCACCAAAGACCAGCTGTTGGCCGGAGCGGGGACGGCGATCGTCATTCACGCCGGCGCCGACAACTTCGGCAACATCCCGTCGGATCGCTACAGCCAGGTCAATGGGTCTGCGGGTCCCGACCAAACCACGATGTCCACCGGTGACGCCGGCAAGCGGGTGGCGTGCGGTGTCGTTGGTGCCGGCTAGCGCGCCGACCAGCAGGGCACGTGCCCATATCGATTTTGCCGGCTCACCCCGGCCGACCATCGGCGTGGAATGGGAGTTCGCGCTCGTCGATGCGCAGACCCGCGACCTGAGCAACGAAGCTACCACCGTCATCGCCGAGATCGGCGAAAACCCCTGTGTCCATAAGGAATTACTGCGCAACACGGTCGAGGTTGTCAGCGGCGTCTGTGACAACACCGCACAAGCGATGGAGGATCTGCGCAGCACGCTGAAGCCCGCTCGCCAGATTGTCCGCGACCGCGGCATGGAGCTGTTTTGCGCGGGCACCCACCCATTCGCGCGGTGGTCCACCCAGAAGCTCACCGACGCGCCGCGCTACGCCGAGCTGATCAAACGCACCCAGTGGTGGGGCCGGCAGATGCTGATCTGGGGGGTGCACGTCCACGTCGGAATCTCCTCTGCCGCAAAAGTGATGCCGATCATGACCTCACTGTTGCACTACTACCCTCATCTGCTGGCGCTGTCGGCCTCGTCGCCGTGGTGGGGCGGGGAGGACACCGGCTACGCCAGCAATCGGGCAATGATGTTTCAACAGTTGCCGACCGCCGGGTTGCCTTTCCACTTCCAGAAGTGGGCGGAATTCGAAGGTTTCGTTTACGACCAGAAGAAGACCGGCATCATCGACCACATGGACGAGATCCGTTGGGACATCAGGCCTTCGCCGCATCTGGGCACGCTCGAGGTACGAATCTGCGACGGTGTTTCCAATCTGCGTGAGCTGGCCGCGTTGGTGGCACTGACGCATTGTCTGATCGTCGACCTGGACCGTCGGCTCGATGCCGGTGAGTCACTGCCGAGTATGCCGCCCTGGCACGTTCAGGAAAACAAATGGCGCGCTGCACGTTACGGTCTCGACGCAGTGATCATTCTCGACGCCGAAAGCAACGAGCGGCTAGTCACCGACGACCTGCCCGACATACTCAACCGTCTCGAGCCGGTCGCGGCGTCGCTGCACTGTGCCGACGAATTGGCTTCGGTGGCCGATATCTGGCGGCTGGGTGCGTCGTATCAGCGTCAGCGGCGGGTGGCCGAGGAGCACGACGGAGACCTGCGTGCTGTGGTCGACGCGCTGGTCGGTGAGTTGGAGATCTGATGGCGAAAGCCGTTCGGATGGCGATGTTTCCACTCCAGTCGGCGCTGCTGCCCGACGAGGACCTGCCAATGCAAATCTTCGAACCTCGCTATACCGCGCTGGTAAAAGATTGCATGCGCGACGACGATCCGCGTTTCGGTGTCGTGCTGATCTCGCAAGGCCGCGAGGTTGGCGGCGGCGACGTGCGCTGCGACGTCGGGACGGTGGCCAGGATCGGCGAATGCGTGGATCTCGCCGACGCGGGGCGGTTCATGCTGCGTTGCCGGACAGGCGAACGGATCCGGGTGACCGAGTGGTTGCCCGATGATCCCTACCCGCAGGCGATGGTGCAGGTCTGGCCGGACGAACCGGGCGCGCCGGTAACGGCAGGCCAACTCGAAGAGCTCGAAGACCGGGTGATGGCATTGTTCGAGCGGATCGCAGCGGCCCGCAACTTTTCGTTGCCGGAGCGCGCTGTGGTCTTGGGCACCGACAGTGACGCTGTCGATCCCGGCGCGCGGCTGTATGCGCTGGCGTCACGTGTTCCGATCGGCGCGGCCGACCGCTACTCGGTGCTGGCCGCACCGTCGGCTGCCGCGCGGCTTGCCGCGCTGAGCGACGCAGTCGATTCCGTTGCGGCGGTAGTCGAATTTCAGCTGTCCGAGTAATGGGCCTCGATGAACACACTGCGCGGGGAGAGCTCGGCGAGCTCGCCTTCGGGTCTCCGGTCGTAGCGGTCCATAAGCTTCAGCGCCTCGATCGCGGTGACCGCCCATCCGCGGTCGGACAGCCATTGGGCGAGGTCGGTGCGTTCTTCGATGAACCACAGATCGGCGGTCTCTGGCACATTCGTGTCGCTGCTCTGCCCGGCCTCTTCGAGGGCGCGGCGTAGATGTTCGCGGCGACGCTCCAGATACTCCGCGTCGAAGTTCCTCGAAAATGCCTCGACCGCAATCCGGCTGCCGTCGGCACTGAGTTCCGCGACGCGTTCGAACAGCAGGTCCTGGCCGGACGCAGGCAAGTAAGGCAATAGCCCTTCGGTGGCCCACGCAGTGGGCGTCGAGGGATCAAAACCCGCCTCCCGCAACGCCGCCGGCCAGTCCGCTCGCAGGTCGATCGGCACCGCCCGATACGCGGTCGCAGGTTCTGTGCCGTGTTTCGCGAGCACGTCGGCCTTGAAAGCGAGCACCTGCGGTTGGTCGATCTCATAGACGACGCTGCCCTGTATCCAGGGCAGCCGCCAGGCTCGGGCATCCAGGCCCGCGGCCAGGATCACTGCCTGCTCGATGCCGTTGGCGCCGGCGGCGATGAAGAACTCGTCGAACCATTTGGTGCGTGCCGCGGCATAGCTTCCAACGATGCCAACTCGTATGTTCATCGAAGCCGTTGGCTCCCAGCCCTGTTCGCGCGCTGCGTCGATGAAGAATTGCGCGTAGGGATCGGTGAACAGGGGGCAGTCGCAATCGGATTCCGCGGCGCGCGCCATGGCCACACCGAGCGCCGTCATGCCGACGCTCTCTGTGATGTTCCAGCTGTCGTCGTGAGTGCGCGCCATAAAACCAGGCTAATGAAGTTTCAAAGCGCGCGCTTAGCCCGAGGTGGCGTGGTGTACTTCGACGCGTGACCGCCGATGTGCTGGTTGAGGTTGACGCGGGTGTCGCGGTGCTCACCCTCAATCGCCCCGAGCATCTCAACGCCTATACCGCTGAGATGGGCACGCTGCTCAGCCAGGCATACCGGCGCTGCGACGAGAACGACGACGTCCGGGCCATCGTGCTCACCGGCGCCGGCCGGGCGTTCTGCGCTGGAGCGGATTTCTCAGGCAGCCCATTCGACACGCCAGGAGACGCATTCTCCGCATCGCCGATCGACCCAGCCGCCTTCGAATTGCGCAAGCCCGTGATCGCCGCGATCAACGGCCACGCGATTGGCATCGGCCTGACCATCGCCCTGCAGGCAGACATCCGGATCGTCGCCGATGACGCCAAATATGGTGTGGTGCAAGTCCGCCGGGGCGTGATACCCGATTGCATGTCGCATTGGACGCTGGCGCATCTGACAAACCTGAGTGTGGCGGCCGAGGTACTGCTGACAGGCCGCACCTTCAATGGGGCACAGGCCGTCGCGTTCGGTGTCGCCAACAAAGCGGTGCCTGCCGCGCAGGTACTTGACCACGCGTTGGAGATGGCCCGCGACATCGCGACCAACGTCGCGCCGATGTCGGCGGCGCTGTGCAAAAGACTCCTGTGGGACAGCGCGATCAACCGCTACACCCCGCGACAGGTCGCATCACTGGAAACGCAACTGCACCACCGCGTCATGGGCAGCGACGACGCCCGCGAAGGCGTCGCGGCCTTCCTCGAAACGCGATCCCCGCGGTTCAGCGCACAGCTTTCGGACGCGTGGACGCCTCTGCCAGAACCTGACTTGGAGCCGTGAGCATGCACATCGACGTGATCGCAGACGGACTCGGTTTCACCGAGGGACCGGTATGGCTTCCGGATGGACGGGTGGCGCTGACGTCCATCAGCCATGGCTGCGTCTACATCATCGACCCGTCCGGCGCTCCGCATGAGCGCATCGATACCGGCGGCGGCCCCAACGGCCTCGCATGCGGCGCCGATGGCACGCTTTATGTCGCGCAAAACGGCGGTGCTTGGGGCGCAAGCGGTTCCGCCGAGCCGGGCGTCCAAGTGATCACCGGGGCGCGGGTCGACTATCTGGTCGTGGGCCTGGGAGCGCCGAACGATCTGACGTTCGGCCCCGACGGGCGGCTGTGGATCACCGATACTCGCGGGGAATTCGATATCAGCACTCCCGACGCAGGACTCCCCGGGCACGTCTATGCAACTGATGTTGCGACCGGCGCCACCGAACAGATTGTCGACGACGGGCCGGTATTCATCAACGGACTGGGCTTCGCGGCAGATGGCTCGAGATTGCTTGTGACAGCGACACTGTCGTCGCGGCTGCTGGCCTACCGCGTTGGGGAATGGGAATCACTCGAACTTCTGCACACTTTCGCCGACGGCTGGCCCGACGGGATGGCAGTCAGTGCGTCCGGCGACTACTGGGTGGCGCTGACCGTCGCTGACCGCGTCGATGTTGTCGACGCCACCGGCGGGCGCGTCGGGTCGGTCGGGTTGCCGGCCGGATCGCTGCCCACCAACGTGTGCATCGGCGGTGAACGATCCGACGAATTGTTCGTTGCTGCCGCGCAAGGCCAGGCGCTGCTGCGGATTCGGTTCGACGGGGACGACCTAGAGGCCCGCCTCAAGCCGTGAGCCGCTCTGACAGCGACCACAGTTGTGCAGCACGTTCGGCGTCGCGTGCGTAGGGCGCGACGGCATCGCTGATGCGACAGTCTTCGAGGTACAACCCACCCCGGTCCGCGAGTTCGGGGCTTACCGCGGCCCACACCTGGGTGGCTGCGCCTTGTTCGGGTGTGGTGAAATCCAGGCGGCCTTCTGTTGATTCGTCAGTGGCCGCAACGTATTTGCGGAGTTGGGAGAAATCGGAACGGGACATATACCGCGCCAGCGATGTGGCCACCGTGCCGGGATGGACGGCGTAGGCGCGGATTCCCAATTCGCACAAGCGTCGGTCGGCTTCGATTGCGTGCAGGATGTTCGCCGTCTTGGATGCGCCGTATGCGACGAACTTGTCGTAGTCGCGATGCTCCCAGTTGGGATCGGCGAAGTCGACGTCGCCCAATCGGTGGCCGCCGGAGGAGAGGATGATCACCCGCGCGCCCGCAGCTGCCGCGAGCTGTGGAGTGAGAAGCCGGGTGAACGCGAAGTGCCCGAAATGGTTCGTCCCGATCTGGATTTCGAAGCCGTCTTGGGTCCGGCCGAATGGGGTGAACATGACACCCGCGTTGTTCATCAAGACATGAATCACCGGCGTGGCTTCGCGGATTTCGGTGGCCGCAGTGCGCACGCTGGCCAGCGAGGTGAGATCGAGACGCACCGTCGAGATTTGTGCTTCGGGAACCTCGGCATCGATCCACCGGACGGTGTCAGCCAGGGCATCGGTGTTGCGCGCGGCCAGAATGACCTGCACGCCTGCGGCGGCCAGTGCCCGCGCCGACTCGCGGCCCAGCCCCGACGAGGCCCCGGTGATCACACATACCTTGCCCGATAGGTCAATTCCCTCAACGACTTGCGAGGCGCTACGTGCGTGTGTCACCCGGTCAGGGTAGACGAGTGCGACTCAGAACACGTTGAGCCGGCGAACGACGTCGAGAGCGGATCGGTCGCCTTCTGCATCGACGCCCAGGGCTTCCCAGCTGCCTCGTTGAGTGACCCAACGTACGAATGCTGCTGAGTCGCTGGTGATCTGGGCGCCTACCTGGCCGCTGCCGATCTGCAGTGTGCGTGCTGCAGGGCCGGTGAGACGAACCTCCACCGCCTTATCCATGCCGTCGAGCAGCGTGCTGTTCTGCTGGGGCAGCGCTGCCTCGATCCAGTCGAGCGTGGGTGCTAGTCGCAGTTCATCGGAAGCGGGCGGTTCTCCGTCGAACGGCCCATCCGGCGGGAACATGTCGTATCTGATGTGCACGTAGTGCTCAAAAGCATAGGCGGTCGGCACAACTGACGCCCGATAGGTGCCGACGTCGCCGAGCGGCACATCAACGTCCTGGACCTCTACTGCGGCGAGCAGCTCCAGCCCTCTCGAGCTGACCGACTCGTAGTCGGCCACGATCTCGGCGGGGGTCATGGAGCGGCGTGACTCGACATATAGGTCCGCGGCTCGTTCGGCGGGTAGTCCTGCTGAGTTGGGCAAGTTCGACATGTCCACGGCGAGCCAAAAGCTGCACGCCATGTGCGACAGAAGATCCTGCACCGACCATCCCGGGCACCCGCTGTCCTTGTCCCAGACGGAGTCTTCTAGGCCCTGGCAGAGCGCCAGGAGCTGCTCGCGGTCGGCCTCAATTGCCTTCAGTGCGTTGCTCATTTCGCCTCTTTCTGCATTGAGATGGCGGTGCCCCTTGCTACGGTGTGGCGACACTTTCATACGGTGTGTATGAACATACATACCGTATGTATGAAAGGCAAGGGCTGATGAACGCAGCGCGTCGTACGCAGGCCGAGCGCGCCGCGGAAACGCGCGACGCGCTGATCGCGGCGGCTCGCCCGCTATTCGCCGGGCAGGGTTTTGCCGAGGCCGCGCTGGAGGCGATCGTGCGTGCCGCGGGCGTGACCCGCGGAGCCTTGTATCACCACTTCGCCGACAAGACCGAACTTTTCGCCGCAGTCTTCGAACAAGTCGAAGGGGAAGTCGCGGTCCGCATGGGCGAGGCGATCGCGGCGTCCAACGAGACCGACCCGGTCGAGGTCATGCGTCTGGGTGCGGGGTTTTGGTTGGATGCCTGCTCCGATCCGGAGGTGCAGCGGATCGTGCTGGTCGACGCGCCGGCCGTACTGGGCTGGACACGGTGGACCGAGATCGGCAACCGCTACAACATCGGGCTGGTGCGTGCATTGCTCACCAACGCGGTCGAGACAGGCCGCATCCCCGCGCAGCCGATCGAGGCGACTGCTCTCACGCTGCTGGGCGCGATGCGTGAAGTGACTCTGTATGTGGCGCGGGCAGAAGATCACGACCAGGCGCGCGAAGAAGCCGGCGCGGTCATGAACCGACTGATCCATGCGCTGAGCGCGGAGTGACGAGTTGGGCGCTGCGCTGCATCAGCCGCGGTGCCACGAGTCGATGCAGCGGGCCGACAACGAACCAGACTGCTGTTGCGGCGATTCTCCTGCGATAACGCACGCGCGTGGTCAGCACGGCACGGGAGCCATCCTCGCGTCGCAGCGTCAGCCGGCCGCGCATGAGCGGACCGTCTGCCGCTAGTGCGATCTCGTCGCGATCTGAGCGCACGACTGTCCAACCGATGATGTGTTGAGGAGATGAAGGCGGGCCCAGGCGAAATCGCAGTATGTGGCGGTGGATCCATATCACCGCGTTTCCTCCGGGGCCCGGTCTGGGTCCCAGCCCGTCGCGGAAGGTTTGTTCGGCGGTGCGCACGTCGCCGTCGACGATGTGCGCCTGGACG
>DAIODV010000058.1:0-13787 GCA_036746615.1 Mycobacterium sp. | reverse complement strand
CACGCCGGATACTTCACCGCGCGTTCACGTGCCGGACCAACGGCCCTCGGTCAGGACTGGTTATTCGCCGACGAACAAGGCAGCGGAAAGTTCGTCGGCGTCAGCCACACGATTCGCGGATCTCGGATCAAGACATCTTTCGGTGACGAGTCGCCCTACTTCCTCGAAGGAGCCGAACGGGTCTACACCGACGGGTCTGCTTCGCCGCAGTGGTACGGCACCGGCACCGAGGACTTCTACGAGGGCGGCTGGTACTTCCACAACGGCACCACCTACAGCGACCCGCTCACCGGCCAACCCGATCAGCGCACAGCCAGCGGTGGATGCGCCGACTACTGCGTGGCCGTCTATCGGCTCACGCTCGCCGAAGCGATTGGTTATCGCTCCGCCCTGCGATTCGGCATCGAGCACGGTAAACGCAACATGGTCCAACCCGACTACAGCTCAACGGCATTCCTCTACACGCAGCCAAACGACGCCGTCAGCCCGAGCGACGAAGTCATCCCGAGCGATCCTGTCAGCCGCCTTTTGCACGGCTATTCCGACAGCAACGCGAGCGATCAGCTGTTAGTCAGCGAATATGAGGGCAGCGACGACGCTCGCCCCATTGCCGGGTTGGTTCACGCGACCGACGCGCCCATCACCTTCCACGTCCTGATCGATCCGGACAACCACGGCATCATCTTGCGTCGCACTTCGGACCAAGCAGCTGGCTACCAATCGGCTGACGTTGCCGTCGACGGCACACCCGCGGGCATCTGGTTGGAGCCCCGCAGCAACACCGCACACCGCTGGCTCGACGACACCTACCTCGTGCCCGAGCGTCTCACCGCAGGGAAAAATCTCGTGACGGTCAAGCTCACACCGACCCCCGGCACACCACCGTGGACCGCCAGCCGCTATCACATTGACACAATGGGGCGTGCGAGCCACGAGAGTGGGTAAACCCCGGTCGACACGGAACGGAGCAGCATGAGCGAAGGCGTGCAGACCGGGACTATCACGACGAACGTGCCGGCACGGCTGGACCGCTTGCCCTGGGCGCGGTTTCACTGGCGCGTCGTCATCGGGCTTGGCGGGGTATGGATCCTCGACGGGCTCGAGGTCACGATGGTCGGCAACGTGTCGTCACGCCTCACCGAGCACGGCAGCGGTATCGAACTCAACCCTGCCCAGATCGGTGTCTCAGCAGCGATCTACATCGCCGGAGCCTGCCTTGGCGCACTGTTCTTTGGCCACCTGACGGACCGCTTCGGGCGGCGCAATCTGTTCATACTGACCCTCGCGGTGTACTTGATCGCCACCGTCGCCACCGCATTCGCGTTCGCGCCTTGGTATTTCTTCGTCACCCGCTTTTTCACCGGTTCCGGAATCGGCGGCGAATACGCCGCGATCAACTCGGCGATTGACGAGCTGATCCCGGCGCGGGTGCGGGGTCGGGTAGACCTGGTGATCAACGGGACATACTGGCTGGGGTCGGCTGGGGGAGCGGCGGGCGCGTTGGTCCTTTTGAACACCTCGAACTTTCCGACCAACGTCGGATGGCGGCTTGCCTTCGGTATCGGCGCCGTCTTCGGCATCTTCGTGCTGCTTGTCCGGCGCAACGTTCCCGAAAGTCCGCGCTGGTTATTCATTCACGGGCGCGAGCAGGAAGCCGAAAAGGTTGTCGGCGCAATCGAACAAGAAATTCAACGCGACACCGGCCAGCCATTGCCGGAGCCGCAGGGGCGCCCGCTCAAAGTTCGTCAGCGCGAGACCATTTCGTTCCGGGAGATCGCCAGTGTGGCATTCAAGCTCTACCCGCGGCGCGCGGTGCTGGGGCTGGCACTGTTCATCGGGCAGGCTTTTCTCTACAACGGCGTGACCTTCAATCTCGGCACCCTGTTGAGCGGCTTTTACGGCGTCGCTTCCGGGACCGTGCCGCTGTTCTATATCCTGTGGGCGCTGAGTAATTTCGTCGGGCCGTTGGCGCTCGGGCACCTATTCGACACCGTCGGGCGCAAACCGATGATCACGTTGTCCTATATCGGTTCGGCGGTGGTGGCCGTCATCCTCGCCGTGCTTTTCGTGACCCAGGCAGGTGGCGTCTGGCCCTTCATCATCGTGCTCGCGGTGACGTTCTTCTTGGCCTCGGCAGGTGCGAGCGCGGCGTACTTAACCGTCAGCGAGATCTTTCCGATGGAGACCAGAGCGCTGGCGATCGCGTTCTTCTACGCCGTCGGCACCGCGATCGGCGGTATCACCGGCCCGCTGCTGTTCGGTCAGCTGATCAATTCGGGTCAGCGCGGCCTGGTGGTGTGGTCCTTCCTCATCGGGGCTGCGGTGATGGCTATTTCGGGCCTCGTTGAACTCTGGCTGGGCGTCGCGGCCGAGCAACGTCCGCTGGAAGAACTGGCGTTGCCGTTGACGGTGGCCGACGCCGAGCGCGAGGAAGCATCGGGTTAATCCCGGCTGAACTTTCGTCGTATGCAGCTCAGACGCTGGATGCGGGATGCGTCGGCGACGCGAATTTGCAAGACTCGGGCCATGAGACGTCTGCTGATTCTGACCAGCGTTGCCGCGATGATCGGGCTGGCCGCGCCGGCATACGCCGATCCCAAAGACGACGACTTCCTTTCGCAACTCCGCGCCGCTGGGCTTACCTATCAGGACCCCGCCAAAGCGATCGCCGTTGCCAAAGACGTATGCGAGCTGGTCGACAAGGGGACGCCGGACACCGAGATCGTGAACAACCTTCAGCTGCGCAACCCGGGTTTCACCGGCGACGGCGCGGCCAAGTTCACGACACTGGCGGCCGGCGAGTACTGCCCGAAATACCTGACCGGCGAGGGTCGTCCCCCGAAACCGAAAGGTGCTGACGGGAACTAGGGCAAGCGGCTAAACGCCGCTGCGAACCGCTTCGTCGGCGGTAGCGCGCATCCGCTCCGACAATCGAAGCAAATCGTGCTCCCCGATGCCGTTCTGCAGCGTGTACGCAAGTTGCCGCAACTCGACCGAGCAGTTGCGCAATTCTTCACGAAGCCGCGACTCAACGGTGAACATGACCTTCTTCCTCAGGCAGGCCGGGGCTACGCCCGACAATTCGACTTAAAAAATGTACGCAGTCCAGTAGCTGGTCGCCTAGATACTTCGCGCCATTTTTACGAGACGTTGACATGCCGCTTACGCCCTTGAGCAGGCTGGGGGAGTCGACTTGGCTTCGCAGGTGTCGGCCTGTCGAAGCAGACTGCAGTTCTCGCCCAACTCGGGCCCATATGTCACGGCACCGCAATGACATCGCCACGTTGAGTGGCCTCCGCAGGAGCATGCAGTGCTACCGACCAGCATCCGCTCTGGCCGCATCAGATGACCGCGGGGACAGCGCATCGGCGGGGTCGCCACCGATCGACTCGACGGGAACCGAACCAGCTCACCGACCGCAATCATGGGCCGACGGTAGGCGCTTAGCCTGCGTGCGACATTAATAAATTGGATGAGCTTGCTGAGAAAGAAGAAAGCCAACCTGCCGCCCACGCGAATGACAGCGTTTGTTCAATTCGATGTAAATCAAGATCACCGGATTTAACGTTCGACATTTTCTCACGACGAAGCTTTACGCCGCCAAGTAACCTGACCGGTGTGCAAATCGGGGTACTGGGTGCAGCTCGCATCGCGCCGCTGGCGCTGATAAAACCGGCCAAGGCAAACGCCGACGTGGTAGTGGCCGCCGTCGCGGCGCGCGACTTCTCGCGTGCCCAGGCATTTGCCGCCAAACACGACATCGCGCGGGTGCACGACAGCTATGACGCTCTGCTTGCCGACCCTGAACTGGACGCTATCTACAACCCGCTGCCGAATGGCTTGCACGGCAAGTGGACCCGAGCGGCGCTTGCCGCCGGTAAGCATGTGCTGTGCGAAAAGCCATTCACCGCCAATGCCGCGGAAGCCCGTGAGCTCGCAGCGCTGGCCGCGCAGTCGGACCGAGTCGTGATGGAGGCGTTTCACTACCGCTACCACCCGATGGCTTTGCGCATCGAGGAGATCATCGCATCGGGCGAACTCGGCAAGCTGGAGCGAGTAGAGGGTGCCCTCTGCTTTCCGTTGCCGAGGTTCTCCGATATTCGCTACAACTACGCGTTGGCCGGCGGCGCGACCATGGATGCTGGATGTTATGCGGTGCACATGGTCCGCACATTCGGAGGCTCCACACCGGAAGTTGTTAGCGCCCAAGCGAAATTGCGCGATCCGCAGGTCGACCGGGCCATGACGGCGGAGGTGCGATTCGCCGAGGGGCACACCGGCCGCATCCGGTGCTCGATGTGGTCGTCGCGTCTGCTGGACTTCGGCGCGCACGTGGTCGGCGACCAGGGCGAGCTGCGCGCAATCAATCCGATCATGCCGCAGATCTACCACCGGCTCACAGTGCGATCCGCCGCCGGTAAGCGTGTCGAGCGTTTTCCGCGCCGCGCCTCCTACGCCTATCAGCTCGACGCCTTCGCCGCCGCGGTGCTGCACGGCGAACCGGTGAAGACTGCGCCTGAAGACGCCATCGAAAACATGACCGTGATCGATGCGATTTATCGCGCTGCGGGCCTACCCATGCGCGAACCGAGCTAAGCGGTCACGGCGCCACGGGGCGGTTAGTCCAGTCCCGGTCGGACCGGCGTGACGATCGAAACCACCCACCCCCCGCGCCGGGGCCACCGTCGGTCGGGGTCGTGTGGCCGGTGACGAACGCCGACAGGTCGGAGGCCAGAAACAGGATCACGCGGGCCTGGTCCTCGGGAACCCCCATCCGCCCGACCGGAACCCATTGCGGCCACTGCAACTGCTCGTCGGCGGAGAGCCACTGCGAATAGGGCACCTGCAGTGATTCGGTGACGTCGGGACCGATCGCGTTGACGCGCACGCCGTCGCGGCCGACCTGCACGGCGAGGCTGCGGGTGAAGTGGATGACGGCGGCTTTGAAAGCGGCGTACACCGGATCTTCCGGGTAGCCGCGCAGCCCTTCAACGGAGGACACGTTGACGATCGCGCCGGCGTGCTGGTCGATCATCGCCGGCAAGAACGCGTGCGTAACGAGAAAGACGTGATGCAGGTTGATGCGGTACAGCTCGTCCCACAGGTGGGAGTCGGTGTCGACGAAGTTGCCCGGATGACGCAGCCAGTGGCCGACGTTGTTGACCAGGACATCGACCCGGCCATAGCGCTCGAGTACTGCACGTGCCAAAGCGGCGACCTGGTCGCCGTCGCGGACATCGGTGTCGCGGGCCAGTGCGGATCCGCCCGCTGTCGTGATCTCGTCAACGGTCTGCTGGGCGCGTTCGGAGTCGATGTCGGCGATGACTACCCGGGCGCCGTGCTGTGCGAACAGCCGCGCAGTCGCCGCGCCGATACCGCCAGCCCCGCCGGTGACCACCGCGACCCGGTCGGCCAGCAGTGCGTCGATCGTCATATCACGGCTCCTCCGGCGTGGGCAGTGTGCTCAATTCTGCAGCATGACGGATCTAGTTCAGGCGCAGCCGGGTTCGAATGGGTTCCGAGAGACGATCGTCCGACTGATCCGCGGAAATCGACTATGGCGCGATCAGCTTGCCCCGCAACCGATTACTCGATCAGTTGTTGTTTGGTGGTGGTTGGGGTTGGAAGGGGTCGTACCACCACCAGTCTGCGCGCTCACCGGTGGGCCCGGGGCACGGCGGAACATTGGGTGGGGCACGGTTGGGCGCACGTGCGAGCGATCCAGCGGCAAGTGGTCGCCCGTCGCTGTCGGTGACGAGGAGGTCGTCGGCGGGTCCGGTGATGGTGATGACGCCCCGATGGTGGAGCCGATGGTGAAAGGGGCATACCAACACCAGGTTGAACATTTCGGTGGGCCCGCCGTCCTCCCAATGCCGGATGTGGTGGGCGTGCAGACCACGTGTCGCCAAACAGCCGGGCACCGCACAGGCGGGGTGGCGGTACTCCAGCGCGCGACGCAGCCGTCGGCTGATGCCGCGGGTCGTTCGCCCGGCGCCGATGGGCTGCCCGTCACGCTCGAACCAGACTTCACAGGTGGCATCACAAGTCAAATGTTGGCGTTCGGCGTCGGTCAGCAGCGGACCCAGATGCAGTGCTGCGGCGCGCTGTTCAACGTCGACGTGCACCACCACCGTGGTGCGCTGCCCGTGCGGGCGACGCGTCGCCTCGGCGTCCCAGCCCGACTCGACCAGCCGCATAAACGCATCCACGGTGCTCGGCAACGGCGGCCGAAGCTCTGACGCGTCATTCTCGTGATCGTGTTTCCATTCGGCGATCAGCGCATCAAGGTGAGACTGCAGTGCGGCGTCGAACGTGGCCGCCTCATCGTGGGGAAGTTTGATCCGCCAACTGCTGGACGCCTCGTCGGTGGTTTTGGTGATCGAGCGCTGCGGTTCGGGGCGAGGATCGGGTTCGGGTCGCGGTTCGAGCTTGACCGCGGTGCGCAGCTGATTGACCGTGGCGACCTGCGCTAGCTGCGCGTAATGCTCATCGGAACCGTCGGCCGCCCGCGCGGCGATCACCCCGACCTGATCCAACGACAGCCGACCCTCGGCCAGGCCCGCCGCGCAGCGGGGAAACTCCTCCAACCGCTGGGCGACGGTGGTGATCGTGCGGGCATTTGCCGATGACGAGCCCAGCTTCCAGGCCACCAACGCCGGCACCGACCGCGCACCCGTGGCACCCCACAGCTCGTCACGATCGATCTCGGAAACGATCTCCACAATGCGTCCATCAATCGCATTACGCTGACCGGCCAACTCCGCCAACTCGTCGAACAACACCTCAAGACGCTCGGCAGAGTTCACCAGCGGCGGAGGCGCTACGGTCGGCGACATAACCCGATCATCGCAGCCGCCTCCGACAAGTTTCGGTCACTCCATCAGCGTCGCCGCGAGCGTCCCTCCTAGCTCATACGCACGCTCTCGGGCTCCGGCGTCGATTGCGCCGGTGATCTCCAGTGCGTCGGCGGCTTTGGCCAGTGACATTCCGGTGGCCACCTTTTCAACCGCCGTTGTCGCGCCGACCGTGTCGTTGTTGCCGTGCACCCAAAGGCCGTAGGGGCGACCCGCCACATGATCCAAACTCGGGTAGTACACGGTGTCGAAGAAATGCTTGAGCGCCCCGGACATGTAACCGAGATTGGCCGTGGTACCGAACAAGTAGCCGTCCGCGTCCAGCATGTCGGGCACTGTCGCCGCGAGGGCCGGCCGCACGACCACATCTACTCCGTCGATTTCGGGGTCGTTGGCTCCTGAAAGCACGGCTTCGAGCAGCTCGCGCGTTGCCGGCGACGGAGTGTGGTGAATTATCAACAGTGTCTTGCTCATTCGCGGCTCTGCATTTCGACAGCTTTCCTCATGGTTTCCCGCGCGCGGGTGCGGTCACCCGCGTAGTCGTATGCCCGAGCCAGCCGGTACCACCGCCGCCAGTCGTCAGGATCGCTGTCCAATTCGGCACGGACAGTGTCGAATAGCTCATCGGCCGCGTCACGCTCGATGCGCCCCGACGGCCGTCTCGGCAACGCGCTGACGTCGAGCTCCATCCCGTCTTCGGCGGCGAGGCGGGCCAGCTTCTGATGGGCGAACCCGGCGCGCAAAGTCGCGATCATCGCCCACAGACCGATCACCGGCATGATCAACAGCGCCAAACCCAACGCAATCGCGACGGCACGCCCAGAGGCGATCATCAGAATCGCGGTCCGGCCGAGCAACGCGAGATACACCAGCAAGGCCGCGCACATGAACGCGATCATCAGCCGGATGCGCACACTGCGCCGCGACGACGTGGTCATTGCAGGTTCAGTAGCGATTCAATTCCTACCGTCAGGCCCGGATGTTCGGCGACGCGGCGTACCGCCAGCAGTACGCCAGGCACGAATGACGTGCGGTCCATGCTGTCGTGGCGGATCGTCAGGGTCTCTCCTGCCGTGCCGAACAGCACTTCTTGATGAGCGACCAGCCCGGCCAGCCGCACCGAGTGGACCGGGACTCCGTCGACGTCGGCGCCGCGGGCGCCGGGCAAGCCCGTAGTGGTGGCATCGGGATTGGGCGGCAGTTCTTTTCGTGCGTCGGCGATCAGTGCGGCAGTGCGGGCCGCGGTTCCGGATGGGGCGTCGGCCTTGTGCGGGTGATGGAGTTCGATGACCTCAACCGACTCGTAGAACGGTGCAGCCTGCTTGGCGAAATGCATGGACAGCACGGCGCCGATCGCAAAGTTGGGCGCGATGAGCGTGGCGGCGCCCGGTTTGGCGGCCAGCCACGCCCGCACCTGCTGTAGCCGTTCGTTGGTGAACCCGGTGGTTCCGACGACAGCGTGAATTCCGTTGTCGATCAGGAACTTCAGATTGTCCATCACGACATCGGGATGGGTGAAGTCGATGACGACCTCGGTGTCGTTGTCGGTCAGCAGGCTCAGCGCATCACCGGCGTCGACCTCGGCGGACAACGTCAGATCCTCGGCGGCCTGCACAGCCTGCACCATGGTCGCGCCGACTTTGCCCTTCGATCCCAGTACTCCTACCCGCATCTCCTCACCCTAGACGGCGCGTTCCTGCGCGAGTGAGAGCCGTCATTCCACCAAGCGGCCGGCTGCTTTCTCTTCCTCCTCGACGCGGGCTTGCTCGTCTTTAGCGTCGACAGTGCCTCCGGCGAGCATGACAACGATGATCGCCGGAAAACCTAACGAGACAATGACGACCAACCATGAAATCCAATGAGAGGTTTCCATTCTGATCGCGAGGCCAGTGAGCACCGTTCCTACAGCTCCGAAGGCCCCTATTATGTAGACCGCCCACTCAATATAATTATCCCTAGTCTCCCGCCTGCTGCCAGGGCCGCGAGTTGACGCGTAGGTAATACAAGTAAGAGACAAAACCAACACGACCGTCAGAATAATTAAAGTCCAAGTGACGTGATGGTTTGGCCGGTCTAGTAATTCATCATAGAAGTTAACCGACGTGAAGAGCACGAAGATAACCCCGACCAGGATTCCCACGGTCATGACCGTGGCGAGTCTGCGCAAATGGCTCCGGTCGGATTTGGGGTCATAGCTCACCAACACATAACCCAAGCCCACAACCATCGTGGCGGCTCCGACAACCAGCATGGCACTCGCCATCATTCCCGCCATCCATGCTCCTTTGCAGGAGGCAGCGTCGGGATCGGGGGCAGAAAAACCGGAAATACGGCTGAATAGGTGGCTAGCGAAGGCCAAGATAATAAAGCTGGCCGTAAATAGCAATACGACCTCGCCGCGCTTTTCCTCTCTGCCGAGAAGGTAGATCAGTCCAAAAAATAGGAAGCCAGCCAATATTCCGGAGAAATTTGAGCTCGCTTGTGCCGAGGCTACGATGCTCCACCCGTTGATTCCGCAGTCGGCCATGCCGCATCTTCGCACACGTCGTGTGCCGACTTCGCAATTTCAGGCGTCGATTACCACGCGACCGCCAGTAGCTCGCGAGACGCAGACCACCATCTCGTCGTCGGCTTCTGTGGTACGACCGCGGCGATCGACCTGCCCGCTAAGCACTTTGACCTTGCACGTGCCGCAAAATCCTTGCCGGCAGGAATACGCCGTCGTCGGGTCCTCGTCGAGCATGACGTCGAGCGCCGACCGATTGGCAGCAACGTCGAGTACCCGCTGCGACCGTGCAAGTTCCAATTGGAACGGGACGCCGTCGACGACTGGAGGCGGGCTGAACCGCTCGTAGTGCAGCGGCGCGTTGGCGTGCTCGTCACGGGCGATGCGAACCGACTCCAGCATCGGCGTCGGCCCGCACACGTACACCGCGGTGTCCGGTCCCGCGTCGACGAGCAATTCGTCGGCGGTGGCGAATCGGCCGCGCTCGTCGTCGGCCCATACGGTGACCCGGTCGGGCGCCACCGACACCACCTCGTCGAGCAGCGGCATGTATTCCCGACTACTGCCGGCATAGACTGCACGCCAGTCGATTCCGCTCTGCTGTGCCGCGCGCATCATCGGAAGAATCGGAGTCACCCCGATTCCGCCGATCACGAACAGCACGTCGCGCTCGTGGCCGCCGAGATAGAACGCGTTGCGCGGACCTTCGAAGACCAGGGAGTCGCCGACGTCGAACGCATCATGCATCTCGATCGAACCGCCTCCGCCGTCGGCGATGCGGCGTATCGCGATGCGGTAGTCGGTACGTCGGCCGGGCGGACCGCACAGCGAATATTGCCGACGACGGCCCGACGGCAGCTGGACGTCGATGTGTCCGCCAGGCGTCCATGACGGAAGCAATCCGCCGTCCGGGTCGGCCAGCGTCAACGCGACCACATCGTGGGCGACGAGTTCGCGCTTGGTGACGACGGCGGTATGCGTGCGCCCCACCGGCACCACCCGCGACGGCGTCCATCGCGTCGCTGAGGAGAATCCACCCAGCACGACGCCAAGACCCCACAACGCCGTGTAGAGCCGATCTCGCTTACGGCGACCGTAGATGTCGGCGGGCCGGCTGGCCCAGATCGATTGCGTCACAACAGTGTTACCTCTGGCGTAGGTCGAAGCGCGCGAACAACCGTACCAGCGAGGGACTGATCCGGCGCAGCGCATAGCCGACCCGGGATTCGGCCGCGATCGGCAGCACTGGCGGACCCGTCTTCACGGCCTTTACGATCGCCTTGGCCGTGGCTTCCGGTGTGTAGTTGCGCCGCCGGTAGGCCGCGTCAGCCTTTTGCCGAGCGCGCTCCTGCTCGTCGGCCGACATCCCGGCATAGACCGTAGATTTCGCGATATTCGTGTTGACGAACCCCGGACACACGGCCGTGACCGAAATCCCTTCGTCGGCCAGGTCGGCGCGCAGTGACTCGCTGAACGCCAGCACCGCCGCCTTCGTCGTCCCGTAAGCGATCATCGACTTCGACGGCAGAAACGCCGCGGCCGACGACACGTTGATGATCGTTCCGCCCTGGCCGCGTTCGACCATCTGCGAACCGAACACGCGGCTTCCGTTGAGAACGCCACGCAGATTCACCGCCAAGATGTTGTCCCAGTGCTGCGGGGTCGTCTCCAGGAACCGGCCCGCCATCCCGATACCGGCGTTGTTCACCAGGATGTCCACCACGCCATGCTCGTCATTGACTTGTGCGGCAAGCGTGTTCATCGCCGACTCGTCCCCGACGTCAGCCTGGTAGACCGCGGCATCGCTGCCGGCTTCCTGAACCGCGCTCGCGGTGTCCTTGGCCGCGGCCAGATCGCGGTCGACGATCACCACCGTGCGGGCGCCTTTGCGCGCCAATTCGATCGCGGTGGCCCGGCCTATCCCGGCGCCCGCCCCGGTGACCAGAGCCAGCTTGCCGCGCACGTCACGGCGCCCGGTTTCCACCACGGACGGGCCCGAAGACGCTGCCCCGCTGACGACCCGGTCGACCCACTCGCCGGTCAGCCTGGCGACGACGTCGGGCCGCGAGGTCACTACCCAATGGCCGCCCTCGATCGGAACGACCCTGCTGCGGGGCGGGATTGAGCCGGTGAACCGCTGCAGCGCGGGGGTGACGAAGAGATCCATCCGCGGCACCAACTGCTGGACCGGCACGTTGGTTTGGGGCAGCTGCTTGCCGGGCGCCAGAAACGGCGCGGGCATGTTGGCCCGGTAGAGGTTGAGGCCGTTGACGTAATCGCCCGTTGACCGTGGCGGTGCGGCAGCCTGGGTCCGGGTGCTCGAGTTGCCGATACGCCCAAAGACGTCAATCACTTTCACGCCAAACCCGGCGCGAATCATCAACTCCGGCAGACCGGGACACAGAAAGAACCAGATGTACCCCGACGCCATGAACTGCCTGACCACGTCAAAGAGCCCACGCGGAGTGCGCGCTGACCGCAAGAACTTGCCCGCGTAGTTTAAGTGCGGCCCAGAGATCGACGTGAACGATGCGACCTTGCTCATCACCACGTCGTCGGTGACCGCGGCCCAGCCCTGAATCGACCCCCAGTCATGGGCCAGCAAGTGCACCTGGTCGACACCCAGGCTGTCGATCACCGCTCCGACATCCGAGATCAGTTGGGGGAAGCGGTAACCGGACCGACCTGCCGGGCGTTCCGATTCGCCGGCGCCGCGCACGTCGTACGCCACCATGTTGTAGCGGTCGCTTAGGTGCTCGGCCACGCCGTCCCACAGGTGGTGGTTGTCCGGATAACCGTGTATCGCCAACACGGTCGGCCGCTGTGGGTCGATCTCGGTGTAGGCGTGCACGGCCAGCTTGACGCCGTCGGACGCGGTCACAGTGGTACGAGTCATCAGTGGGACGCCCGGGCTGCCGGTGAGATGGCAAGGTAGTCAACCGCTTTCTCGACCCCGCCCAGCTGTGACGGATGGAAATTCGGCTTGTAGTAGGCGCCGATGACGCGGACGAAGCGCAGCGGCCCGGGCACCAGTCCGCGTCGCGCCGCGTTGAAGTAATCCCGCCAGCGCGCTTTGGTTCCTGGTGTCAGTTGCCGGTCCACCGAGTACATGAATCGAACCCCGCGAATCCACATCAGCAGCATCATCGGCGAGACCACCAACTGGGTGCGCACCTGCCGCCAGTACCCGACCCGCAGGTGCTTCATCACATCGAAAGCGACGGCCTTGTGCTCGACTTCCTCGGCCCCATGCCAGCGAAGCATGTCCAACATCACCGGGTCGGTGCCGATCGCGTCATGCGCGGGAGTATCCAAAATCCACTCGCCCAGTATCGCGGTGTAATGCTCGATCGCCGCGACGATCGCCACCTGCTCAAGCAGCCAGCTCCGTCGTCGTCGTTGACTCCAGCGAGGACGGTCGCCGATCAACCTCGCAAAGAGCCAGGCGATCTGGTCGGTGAACGGCGTCAAATCGACGTCGTTGGCCGCGAAGTAGTCCAGCACTGCGGAGTGCGCTTGGGAATGCATCGCCTCCTGGCCGATGAATCCCTGCACGTCAAGCCGCAATTGGTCGTCTTTGATCAGCGGCAGCGTCTTTTTGAACACGTCGACGAAGAACTCTTCACCCGCGGGCAGTAGCAGGTGCAGAACGTTGAGGACGTGAGTAGTGAACGGCTCACCCGGCACGTAGTGCAACGGCAGCTTCGACCAGTCGAAGTCGACGTCGCGCGCTTCGAGAACCAGTCGTTCGTAGTCGGCCGGCGCCCCGCGGCGCGACAGATGCGGACCGACAGCGTCGTCGTTGACAGTGAACATCGCAGCAGCATACCCGGTACCCCCGGTATCGGGAATCCCAGGCGTTAGATCGGCGCCGCGCCCCGGAGGTGCTCGAAGATCAGCGACGTCTGGGTACCCGCGACGTCTGCGTCGGCGTTGAGGTTTTCGACGACGAATGAGCGCAGGTCCTCGGTGTCGCGGGCGGCGACGTGAAGGATGAAATCGTCGGCTCCGGCCAGGAAGTAGACATCCATGACCTGGGGTTTGCGCCGGATCTGGGCAATGAAATCCCGAATCTTGCCGCGGGCGTGCGACTGCAGGCTGACCGAGATCATCGCCTGCAACGGGAGTCCGACCGCTACGGGGTCGATGTCGGCGTAAAAGCCGCGGATGACGCCCAACTTCAGTAACCGCCGCACGCGACCGTGACAGGTCGACGCGGCGATGTCGAGTTCGGCGGCCAGCGCACTGTTGGTGATGCGCGCGTCGGCGTGCAGCAGGCTCAAGATTCTGCGGTCCGTCGCGTCGAGGATGGCGGGTCGAAGATCCTTCGACGCCGCCTCGTCAACGGCAGCAATTTCCGTCGTTTCTACGGACATTAGCTAATTCTACAGCCGTGTCTTCGCGTTCTTTGAAGGTTCGTCGAACTT
>DAIODV010000057.1:0-13833 GCA_036746615.1 Mycobacterium sp. | reverse complement strand
TCGCGCGGCGGGGCCATAAAGCCCGGCGCCTCCACCAGCGGGGCATCGTCGGAGGCGCGGCCCTCGGCCCGTCGGTAGGCGGCCAGCGCACGCGGATGCAACCGGATCTCGTCGGGTACCGCCAGAAACGCCAGCTCGACCATTTTGCCGAACAGCCGCAGCACCACTTCGTCGCCTGGCGTCCAGCGCATTCCGGCCTTCTCGCGAACCGCCGGCTCGAACAATCCGGCCGCGATCCAGCGTTGCCCCGCGACGAGCGGCTTGAAAAGCTGGTCCCACACCGGGGTGGGCATCAGCACGAATTTCGGCTTGGGAATGCGTATTTGGAAGATGTCCAAGGTGGCCTGATTGATCTCGAGCTCATCGCGGCAGACCCGTTGCCAGTACTCCTGGAAGTCCTCCCACGACTTGGGCACCGGCCGCATGCTCATGCCGTACATCCGGTACCACTGCACGTGCTCATCGAACAGCTGGCGCTTCTCGGCTTCGGTCAGCCCGCCGCAAAAATACTCGGCCACCTTGATCACCAGCATGAAAAACGTTGCGTGCGCCCAGTAGAACGTCTCTGGGTTCAGCGCGTGGTAGCGGCGGCCGCTCGCATCGACGCCCTTGATCGTGTGGTGATACTGCTTGATCTTTTCGCCGGTCTGTGCGGCGCGATTGCCGTCGTAGACGACGCCCATGATCGGATACACCGACCGCGCAACCCGTTGTAGCGGTTCACGCAACAGGATTGAGTGCTCCTCGACACCGGCGCCCAGTTCCGGATACATGTTCTGGATCGCGCCAATCCAGATGCCCATCATTCCCGTGCGCAGATCACCGAAGTACTTCCAGGTCAGCGAATCCGGCCCCAGCGGATCAGCCGCGGATGTGTCGGCGGAATGCTGTTCGACGGTCTCGGGCTGAGCTGACGTCACCGATGACAACGGCGTGATCGGCGTCATGGTCATCCGGCCTCCTGGTCCTGAGGAGCGATGACTCCAACGATAATGTTGACAACGCATGTTGTCTATGATTTCGAACCGCGTGCCGACACGCCGTTATCCACTCTCGACCCTTGCGTCGTACGCGCGTGATCAGGCGGTTTGGCGCGAATCGTGGCGTACACCACGACGGCGGTCGTTGCCGGTCCGTGACGCCACGACCTACCCTGGACGACGTGGAACTCGGGCCCTACGAGGCGTCCGGCGAGCCCGAGCAAACGGCAACCACGCCGGATTCGCCTGATTCGCGACAGCAATCCCCCGTGTCATTGCAGGGGGCAGCGGAATGGCTGCGCAGCAGAAACCAAAACCCCGCCGTCATCGAGATGATCCGGCGCGCTCGTCGGGCCTTGCCCGGCGACCCGGAATTCGGCGATCCGCTGTCCACAGCGGGCGAAGGCGGCCCTCGTGCCGCCGCCCGGGTCGCAGGCCGGCTGTTGGGCGAGCGTGGCGGTGCGTCTCGGGAGCTTGGGCTCGGCGCACTGCAGGTGTGGCAGGCCTTGACCGAAAGGGTCTCCAGGCGCCCGGCGAACCCCGAGGTCACATTGGTATTCACCGATTTGGTGGGTTTCTCGACGTGGTCGCTGCAAGCCGGTGACGACGCAACCCTGAAGCTTTTGCGGCAGGTGGCGCGGGCGGTGGAACCGCCGCTGCTGGACGCCGGCGGCCACATCGTCAAGCGGATGGGCGACGGGATCATGGCGGTGTTCGCCGACCCACTGGTCGCCGTCGGTGCGGTACTCGCCAGCAAGCGGGCATTGAAGGAAGTGGACATCGACGGCTACCGGCCGCGGATGCGGGTCGGCATTCACACAGGGCGCCCACAGCGGCTGGCGTCCGATTGGCTCGGCGTGGACGTCAACGTGGCTGCCCGAGTGATGGAGCGCGGCACCCGGGGCGGAGTAATGGTGTCGAACACCACACTTGACGAACTTTCGCAGGCGGATTTGGAAGCACTGGGTGTCACCGCCAAGCGCGTGCATCGACCGGTTTTCGCAGGTAAGACGCCTGGACTGCCCGACGATCTGGCCATTTATCGCCTCAAGGCGGTCGGCGAAACTGTCAGCGATTTGTCAGGTTTGAACGGTGCAGACGAGGACAAGTCGCAGGCATAGTAGATGGCGATGTTTCTCGGCTTTTTGTCGCGGATGGCGCGCGTCCGGATCACGCTCGGTTACGCGTTCGCTTTGATGTCCGTCAGTGTCGCGCTCGTGGTCCTCGGTCCACGGGTGCGCGAGCATGTCATCGCGCAGGCCAGCACCAACTTGCACAATCTTGCGCACGGTCACCTCGCGACCCTGTTCGGTAGCGCCTTCGTCACCGATACCGGCCCGATCTGGTTCTGGTTGCCCTGCTTGGTGTGCCTGCTTGCCCTCGCCGAGCTGATCTGGCGCAGCGGACGATTGGCCATGGTGTTCGTCACCGGCCACATCGGAACGACGCTGCTGGTCGCCGCCGGGCTGACCGCGGCGATCGAATTTGGCTGGTTGCCGCTATCGATCTCGCGAGCCAGTGACGTCGGAGTGAGCTACGGCGCGGTGGCGGTGCTCGGCGCGCTGACCGCGGCCGTCCCAAGCCGATGGCGGGCGGCGTGGATAGGTTGGTGGCTGCCACTGGGCATCGCGTCCGCTGTGCTGGGCGAAGACTTCACCGACATCGGACACGCAGTCGCATTGGTGCTGGGCATGTTGGCCTCCCTGCGTTTGGCGGGCCCGGCCCAGTGGACCCGGGTGCGGTATGCACTGTTGGCCGTCGGTGCGAGCTTTGGATTTTTGATGATGGCCCACGGCCAGTGGACGATGCTGGTCGGACTCGCCGTCGGCCTCATGGGCGCGTTGACGGCCGTCGGGATCAGCCGCTTGGCGGTGCTGCGCCGGCCGCTGCCGGTCGCCGCGTTGGCGGTTCCTGAGCCGGCGCTCAACGCCTGACCTCCTCTCGCTACCTGTGACGGCTTCCCGTCGCCGCAGACGTGACGACATATGATCGGCACTTGCGCGTCACGCCGTGCCGCGAACCCCCCAGAAGCTTGCAAGGAGAGTGTCGCCGCGTGGGTGAGCAACACGTCGACCTGTCGCTGGAGGCGTTGACCGCAGCGGTCGACGCGGCCCGGCAAGCCTTCGCAACGGCGGATGACCTCGACGCTCTGGCACGTGCCAAGACCGAGCACCTCGGTGACCGCGCGCCGCTGGCCCTGGCGCGCCAGGCGTTGGCGTCGTTGCCCAAGGCGGAGCGTGCCGACGCCGGGCGTCTTGTGAATAGCTCCCGTGGCGACGTTCAACGCAGCTATGACGAACGACTGGCGGCGTTGCGCGCTGAGCGGGATGCGGCCGTGTTGATTGCCGAACGCATCGACGTGACCTTGCCGTCGACCCGCCAGCCGACCGGCGCGCGGCATCCGATCACGATTCTGGCCGAGCATGTCGCCGACACCTTCATCGCGATGGGCTGGGAATTGGCCGAAGGGCCCGAAGTCGAGACCGAACAGTTCAACTTCGATGCACTCAACTTCCCCGCCGACCACCCAGCACGAAGCGAGCAGGACACCTTCTATATAGCTCCCGACGGTTCCCGGCAGTTGCTGCGCACCCACACATCGCCGGTGCAGGTGCGCACGCTTCTCGAACGTGAGTTGCCCGTCTATATCGTCTCGATCGGCCGCACGTTCCGCACCGACGAACTCGACGCCACCCATACGCCGGTCTTCCATCAAGTGGAGGGGCTGGCGGTGGATCGCGGCCTGACGATGGCTCATCTGCGCGGCACGCTCGACGCATTCGCCCGGGCCGAATTCGGGCCGCAGGCCCGCACCAGGATTCGTCCGCACTTCTTCCCGTTCACCGAGCCGTCGGCAGAAGTCGACGTGTGGTTCGAGAACAAGCGGGGTGGCGCCGGCTGGGTGGAGTGGGGCGGCTGCGGAATGGTGAACCCGAATGTGTTGCGCGCCGTCGGTATTGACGCCCAGGTGTATTCGGGCTTTGCGTTCGGGATGGGGCTGGAGCGCACCCTGCAGTTCCGCAACGGCATCCCCGACATGCGTGACATGGTCGAAGGCGATGTCCGGTTCTCGCTGCCCTTCGGGGTAGGTGCCTGATGCGCGTTCCCTACAGCTGGTTGCGCGATGTCGTCTCGGTCGGCGCCCCGGGCTGGGACGTGACCCCCGGAGAGCTCGAACAAACGCTGCTGCGGATCGGGCACGAAGTCGAAGAGGTCATCACGCTCGGCCCGGTCAGCGGACCGCTGACCGTGGGACAGGTAACCGACATCGAAGAACTCACCGAGTTCAAAAAGCCGATTCGCGCCTGCAAGGTTGACGTCGGCGAGGGCAAGCCGCGCGAAGTCGTCTGCGGAGCAACCAACTTCGTCGCCGGCGACCTGGTGGTCGTGGCGCTGCCCGGAACCACACTGCCCGGAGGATTCGCGATCACCCAGCGCAAGACCTATGGTCGCACCTCCGACGGCATGATCTGTTCGGCGGCCGAACTTGGTTTGGCCACAGACCATTCCGGCATTCTGGTGCTGCCACCCGGAACCGCTGAACCCGGCGCGAGCGGCGTCGAGGTGTTGGGCTTGGACGACGTCGTCTTTCACCTGGCCATCACCCCGGATCGCGGTTACTGCATGTCGGTTCGCGGTTTGGCTCGCGAGATCGCTTGCGCCTACGACCTCGACTTTGTCGACCCGGCCTCCACTGATGTGGTGCCACCCCTTCCTCGCGAGGCAGAGGCCTGGCCGCTGACAGTGCAGCCCGAGACCGGTGTGCGCCGCTTCGCGCTGCGTCCGGTGACCGGAATCGACCCGACCGCGGTCTCACCCTGGTGGCTGCAACGGCGGCTGCTGCTGTCGGGTATCCGGGCGATCTCGCCAGCCGTCGACGCGACGAATTACGTGATGCTGGAATTGGGTCACCCGATGCACGCGCACGATCTCAAACGGATCACCGGCGGCTTCGCGGTGCGCTTCGCCCGGTCCGGCGAAACTGTGGTCACCCTTGACGACATCGAGCGCCGGCTCAACCCGGCCGACGTCCTGATCGTCGACGACGTCGCGACCGCGGCGATCGGGGGAGTGATGGGGTCGGGCAGCACCGAGATGCGCGACGACTCCACCGATGTCCTGCTGGAAGCCGCGGTGTGGGATCCGGCGGCGGTGTCCCGCACCGCACGGCGGCTGCACCTGCCCAGCGAGGCCGCCCGCCGCTATGAACGTGAGGTGGACCCGGCCATCTCGGTGACCGCACTGGATCGCTGCGCCAGGCTGCTCGCCGATATCGCCGGCGGCCAGGTGTCGGACACGCTGACCGACTGGCGCGGCGACCGGTGTTTCAAACAGCCCCCCCCGAGGCCGCGGCTCCCCGCCGCGAGACGACTGGTCGCTACGGCCGGTCCCGATCGCGGCCGACCTGCCGGACCGCACCGCCGGGGTGAGCTATCAGCCAGGCACGACAGCCAGGCGACTCACCCAGATTGGCGCCGCGGTGACCGCTGACGGGGAAACGCTGACGGTGACCCCACCCAGCTGGCGGCCCGATCTGCTGCAGCCGGCCGACCTGGTCGAGGAGGTGCTGCGGCTGGAGGGACTGGAGCGCATCCCGTCGGTGCTGCCGTCGGCACCGGCCGGGCGTGGCCTGTCGCCCAGCCAACGACGCCGCCGCGCGATCGGCAAGGCGCTGGCGCTGTCGGGCTACGTGGAAGTTTTGCCGACGCCGTTTCTTCCGGCGGGTGTCTTCGACGCCTGGGGCCTGCCCGCCGACGATCAGCGGCGTCACACCACCCAGGTGCTCAACCCGCTGGAGGCCGACCGGCCACATTTGGCTACCACTCTGCTGCCAGGACTCTTGGAGGCGTTGGCGCGCAACGTGTCCCGCGGCATCGTCGACGTCGCGCTGTATGCCATCGCGCAGGTGGTGCAGCCGACCCAGCAGACCCGTAGCGTTGGGCTCATCCCCGTGGACCGACGTCCCACCGACGAGGAAATCGCTCAGCTCGACGCTTCGCTGCCGCGTCAACCGCAGCATGTCGCCGCGGTGTTGACCGGATTGCGCGAACCGCGCGGCCCCTGGGGCGACGGCCGGCCGGTGGAAGCGGCCGATGCGTTCGAGGCGGTCCGAATCATTGCGCGCGCCAGCGGAATTGAGGTGGTGCTGCAGGCGGCCCAATATCTGCCATGGCATCCTGGCCGCTGTGCCGAGGTACTGATCGCCGATCAGGTCATTGGCCACGCGGGGCAGTTGCATCCCGCGGTGATCGAGCGCTCCGGTCTGCCCAAGGGCACCTGCGCGGTCGAACTGAACCTCGATGCCGTGCCGGTTGTCGAGACGTTGCCGGCGCCGCGGGTTTCGCCGTTTCCCGCGGTCTTCCAAGATGTCAGCCTGGTGGTGGACGCGGACGTAGCCGCGCAGACGGTGGAGAACGCGGTCCGCGACGGCGCCGGAGACCTGCTCGAGGATGTCAGGCTGTTCGACGTCTACACCGGGCCGCAGGTCGGGGAGAACCGCAAGTCGCTGACGTTCGCGCTGCGCTTCCGCGCGTCGGATCGCACGCTCACCGAAGATGAGGCGAGCGCGGCCCGGGACGCGGCGGTGGGGTGTGCCGCCGAGCGGGTCGGCGCGGTGCTGCGCGGCTGATTTTTGGCCGCGAGCAGACGCAGAATCGCGCAATTCGGTGTCGGGTAATGCGATTCTCCGTCTGCTCGCCCCGGGAATGAATTTGCAACAGTATGCATAGTCATGCAAGGATTGCAGCATGAGCCAGGGGATACGCGTGGCGGTGGCGGGTGCCAGCGGATACGCGGGCGGCGAGATCCTGCGGCTACTGCTCGGACACCCGGCTTACCACGACGGACGCCTGACGATCGGCGCCGTAACGGCCGCGGCGAGCGCCGGCAGCACCCTGGCTGACCACCATCCGCACCTATTACCGCTGGCTGGGCGTGTGCTCGAGCCCACCGGAGTCGACGTCTTGGATGGCCACGATGTGGTTTTCCTGGCGCTGCCACACGGCCACTCGGCGACGTTGGCACAACAGCTCAGCCCCGAGACGCTGGTGGTGGACTGTGGCGCGGACTTCCGCTTGACCGATACGGGCGCCTGGGAGCGCTTTTACGGCTCGGAGCACGCCGGCCGGAGCTGCCAGGTGGGCGAGAGTCGCTGCGCGATGCCCGACGGATCGCGGTGCCCGGCTGCTATCCCACGGCCGCGTTGTTGGCACTTTTCCCTGCCGTGGCTGCCGACCTCATCGATCCCGCCGTCACCGTCGTCGCGGTCAGCGGCACCTCTGGCGCGGGCCGAGCCGCGAAAACTGAGCTGCTCGGTTCGGAGGTCATCGGATCGGCGCGGGCTTACAACATCGGCGGCGCGCACCGGCATACTCCCGAAATCGTCCAGGGGCTCAAGCACGTCACCGAACGCGACGTCACCGTGTCGTTCACCCCGGTGCTGATCCCGACCTCCCGCGGCATTCTGGCGACGTGCACCGCGCGCACTTCCTCGCCGCTGTCGCAGCTGCGTGCCGCCTACGAAAAGGCTTACCATGCAGAACCTTTCGTTCATCTGTTACCCGAAGGGCAGCTGCCAGCCACCGGCGCGGTGATCGGCAGCAACGCCGCGCATATCGCGGTAGCGGTCGACGAGGACGCCGCCACCTTCATCGCGATCGCGGCGATCGACAATCTGGTCAAGGGCACCGGCGGCGCCGCCGTGCAGTCGATGAACCTGGCGCTGGGTTGGCCCGAGGCCGAGGGACTTTCGGTAGTCGGAGTGGCGCCGTGACTCGTGCAGATGCCGCTCGTCTGGTGCGCACTCAGGGCGTGACGGCCCCGGAGGGCTTCCGCGCCACCGGGATCGCCGCGGGGATCAAGGCGTCGGGTGCACTCGACTTGGCACTGGTGTTCAACGAGGGCCCGGACTACGCGGCGGCCGGGGTGTTCACCCGCAATCAGGTCAAAGCGGCACCCGTGCTGTGGACCCAACAGGTGCTGACCACCGGCCGGCTGCGAGCGGTGATCCTGAATTCCGGTGGCGCCAACGCCTGCACGGGTCCGGACGGCTTCGCCGACACGCACGCCACTGCCGAAGCGGTTGCCGCCGCGTTGTCGGACTGGGGCACCGATACAGGCGCGATCGAAGTCGCCGTCTGTTCCACCGGACTGATCGGTGACCGGCTGCCGATGGACAAGGTGCTCGCCGGGGTGGGTCACGTCGTGCATGAGATGGCGGGCGGAGTGACCGGCGGGGGAGAAGACGCCCGGGCCATCATGACCACCGACACCGTGCCCAAACAGGTTGCGCTGCACCATCCCGACAAATGGACGATCGGCGGGATGGCCAAGGGCGCCGGGATGCTGGCGCCGTCTTTGGCGACCATGCTGTGTGTACTTACCACCGATGCGGTTGCCGAGCCTGGTGCGCTCGAGGACGCGCTACGGCGAGCCACCGCGCGGACGTTCGACCGCCTCGACATCGACGGCAGCTGTTCGACGAACGACACCGTACTGCTACTGGCCTCCGGCGCCAGCGAGATCGCGCCGTCCCAAGACGATCTCGACGACGCGGTTCTGCGCGTGTGCGATGACCTGTGCGCGCAGCTTCAGGCCGACGCCGAAGGTGTCACGAAGCGGGTCACCGTGACCGTCACCGGTGCCGCCACCGAGGACGACGCGCTGGTTGTCGCCCGAGTTGTCGCCCGCGACAGCCTGGTCAAGACCGCGCTGTTCGGCTCCGATCCGAACTGGGGCCGGGTCCTGGCAGCAGTCGGCATGGCGCCGATCACTCTTGACCCCGATCGGATCACCGTGTCGTTCAACGGATCTCCGGTGTGCATCGACGGCGTCGGGGCCGCTGGCGCACGCCAGGTGGACCTGTCGGGTGCGGACATCGACGTCCTCGTCGACCTCAAAATAGGTGACGGCGAGGCGGCCGTTCGCACGACCGACCTGTCGCACGGCTATGTCGAAGAGAACTCGGCGTACTCGTCATGACCAGCGCGGTGTCCGTTCAAGCGAAGGCGCAGGTGCTGGCCGAGGCGCTGCCGTGGCTCAAGCAGTTGCACGGCAGGATCGTCGTGATCAAATACGGCGGCAACGCGATGACCGACGATGCGCTGCGGTGCGCGTTCGCCGCGGACATGGCGTTCTTGCGTAACTGCGGTGTCCACCCGGTCGTCGTCCACGGCGGTGGACCGCAAATCAGCGCGATGCTGCAACGGCTCGGGATTGCCGGCGACTTCAAGGGCGGGTTCCGCGTCACCACACCCGAAGTGCTCGACGTAGCGAGGATGGTGTTGTTCGGACAGGTCGGCCGCGAGTTGGTCAACCTGATCAACGCGCACGGACCCTACGCGGTCGGCATCACCGGCGAGGACGCGCAACTCTTCACGGCGGTACGGCGCAGCGTCGACGTCGACGGCGTGCCTACCGACATCGGGCTGGTGGGCAACGTTGAATATGTCAACGCCGCGGCAATCCTTGACCTCATTGCAGCAGAACGGATCCCGGTGGTTTCGACGCTGGCGCCAGACAGCGACGGGGTTGTGCACAACATCAACGCCGACACCGCAGCCGCGGCGCTGGCTGAAGCGCTGGGAGCTGAAAAGCTGCTGATACTCACTGACATTGAGGGGCTCTACACCCGCTGGCCCGACCGCGATTCACTGGTCACCGAAATCGACACCGCCACGTTGGCGCAGCTGCTTCCCACTCTGGAGACCGGCATGATCCCCAAGGTCGAGGCATGCCTGCGCGCAGTCGGCGGCGGCGTGCCGAGCGCGCACATCATCGACGGCCGAGTCGAGCACTGTGTGCTGGTTGAGTTGTTCACCGACGAAGGCACCGGCACGAAGGTGGTGGACGCGTGAGCAACACGCAGACGCTGCAGCAGCGGTGGTCCGCGGTGATGATGAACAACTACGATGTTCCGCCAATTGCATTGGCCAGCGGCGACGGTGCGGTGGTCACCGATGTGGACGGCAAGTCCTACCTGGATCTGCTCGGTGGCATCGCCGTCAATGTGCTCGGGCATCGTCACCCTGCCGTCATCGACGCCGTGACACGGCAAATGTCAACGCTGGGACACACCTCCAATCTCTACGCCGCCGAACCTGGCATCGCGTTGGCCGAAGCGCTGGTCGGCTTGCTCGGCTGCGACGCGCCGACGCGGGTGTTCTTCTGCAACTCCGGTACTGAGGCCAACGAGGTAGCGTTCAAGCTGTCTCGTCTGACCGGGCGGACGAAACTGGTTGCGGCTCAAGAAGCTTTCCATGGTCGCACGATGGGATCGCTTGCGCTGACCGGTCAACCGACCAAGCAGGCGCCGTTCGCACCGCTACCCGGTGACGTCACGCATGTGCCCTATGGCGACACCGACGCCCTGGCCGCTGCGGTCGGCGACGACACCGCCGCGGTGTTCCTCGAGCCGATCATGGGGGAGAGCGGTGTCGTCGTCCCACCCGACGGCTACCTCGCGGCCGCCCGCGACATCACCCCCGAGCACACCGGAATGGGGCGCACCGGAACCTTTTTCGCCCACCAGCACGACGGCATCACTCCCGACGTGGTGACGCTGGCCAAAGGCCTCGGTGGTGGCCTGCCGATCGGGGCATGCCTGGCGGTCGGGCCGGCCGCCCAGCTGCTGTCACCAGGTCTGCACGGAAGCACTTTCGGCGGTAACCCGATCTGCGCGGCGGCGGCGCTGGCGGTGCTGCGGGTACTAGCCAGCGAAGATCTGGTGCGACGTGCCGAAGTACTCGGAAAAACGTTGCGGCAGGGCATCGAATCGCTCGGCCACCCGTTGATCGACCACGTCCGGGGACGCGGTCTGCTGTGCGGAGTGGTGCTCAGTACCTCAGCCGCGAAAGACATCGAGATAGCCTGTCGCGCTGGCGGGTTCCTCGTTAACGCCGCGGCACCAGACGTCATTCGGTTGGCGCCGCCGCTGATCATCACCGAACACCAGATCGACACCTTCGTCACCGCGCTGCCGGGCATCCTCGATACGGCGGGGGCAGCCCAATGACTCGACACTTCCTGCGTGACGACGACCTGTTACCCGATGAACAGGCCGAAGTGCTCGCGCTGGCCGCCGAACTGAAGAAGGAACCGCTGCGCCACCGTCCGCTGGAGGGTCCGCGCGGCGTCGCCGTCATCTTCGACAAGAACTCCACCCGTACCCGGTTTTCGTTCGAGGTGGGCATCGCCCAGCTGGGCGGGCACGCGGTGGTGGTCGATGGCCGCAGCACCCAGCTGGGCCGCGAAGAAACCTTGCAGGACACCGCGAAAGTGTTGTCCCGCTATGTCGATGCCATCGTCTGGCGCACCTACGGGCAAGCTCGGCTGTCGGCAATGGCCGAAACCGCGACGGTGCCGATTGTCAACGCACTTTCCGATCAGTTCCACCCGTGCCAGGTGCTCGCCGATCTGCAGACCGTCGCCGAGCAGGCGGGATCGCTGCGGGGCTTGCGGATGTCGTACTTCGGCGATGGCGCCAACAATATGGCGCACTCACTGATGCTTGGCGGTGTCACCGCGGGCATGCACGTGACGATCGCCGCGCCGGATGGCTTTGGCCCCGATCCGTCGGTCCTCGCCGCGGCGGAGCGACGGGCCGCGGACAACGGGGCATCAGTGACGATCACCGGCGACGCGGCCGCCGCCGCGACGGGCGCCGACGTGCTGGTGACCGACACATGGACGTCGATGGGTCAGGAGGACGACGGGCTGGACCGGGTTCGGCCGTTCCGCCCATTCCAGCTCAACGCCGCGCTGCTGTCCCAGGCTAACCCGGAAGCTGTTGTGCTGCATTGCCTTCCAGCACACCGCGGGCACGAGATCACCGACGACGTGATCGACGGGCCGAACAGCGCGGTGTGGGATGAGGCCGAAAACCGGTTGCACGCGCAAAAGGCATTGTTGGTGTGGCTTTTGGAGCGGTCGAAATGACACGCTCGAAGACCACACCGGAAGTCACTCGTGCGGCCCGCCAGGCCCGCATCGTGGCGACCCTGTCGTCGGCTGAGGTGCGCAGCCAGAGCGAGCTGGCCGCGCTGCTGGCCGCCGACGGAATCGAAGTCACCCAGGCCACCTTGTCCCGGGATCTCGAGGAGCTCGGCGCGGTGAAGCTGCGCGGCGCCGACGGCGGGGTGGGCATGTACGTCGTCCCCGAGGACGGTAGCCCGCTTCGTGGCGTAGCCGGCGGCACCGGCCGCCTGTCGCGGCTGCTCAGCGAATTGCTGGTGTCCACCGATGCCAGCGGAAACCTCGCCGTGCTTCGCACCCCACCGGGCGCAGCGGACTACCTGGCCAGCGCCATCGACCGGGCAGCGCTACCGTACGTCGTCGGAACCATCGCTGGGGACGACACCATTTTCGTTGCGGCCCGCGAGCCGATGACCGGCGCGGAGCTCGCAACCGTGCTGCAAGACCTCAAATAACCTGCAAACAAGGAGATCAGTTCATGTCCGAGCGCGTCATCTTGGCGTATTCCGGCGGTTTGGACACCTCGGTGGCGATCAGCTGGATCGGCAAGGAGACCGGCCGCGAGGTTGTCGCAGTGGCGATCGACCTCGGACAGGGCGGTGAGGACATGGAGGTGGTGCGTCAGCGGGCGCTGGACTGCGGCGCGGTGGAAGCCGTCGTGGTAGATGCCCGCGACGAGTTCGCCGACGGCTACTGCCTGCCGACCATCCAGTCGAACGCCCTGTACATGGATCGCTACCCGCTGGTGTCGGCGATCAGCAGGCCGCTGATCGCCAAGCATCTGGTCGAGGCCGCCCGCGAGCACGGCGGCAGCATCGTCGCGCACGGCTGCACCGGCAAAGGCAACGACCAAGTTCGATTCGAAGTCGGATTCGCCTCGCTGGCACCGGATCTGGAGGTGCTCGCGCCGGTCCGCGACTATGCGTGGACCCGGGAAAAGGCGATCGCATTCGCCGAAGAGAACGCCATCCCGATTAACGTCTCCAAGCGCTCACCGTTCTCCATCGACCAGAACGTGTGGGGCCGAGCGGTGGAAACCGGCTTCCTGGAACACCTGTGGAATGCGCCCACCAAGGACATCTACGCCTACACCGAAGACCCCACCGTCAACTGGAATACCCCAGACGAGGTGATCATCGGATTCGAGCGCGGCGTACCGGTGTCGATCGACGGCAGGCCGGTGTCGGTGCTGCAGGCGATCGAGGAACTCAACAGCCGCGGCGGCGCGCAAGGAGTCGGCCGGCTCGACGTGGTCGAAGACCGGCTGGTCGGCATCAAGAGCCGCGAAATCTACGAGGCGCCTGGGGCGATGGTGCTCATCACCGCACACACCGAACTCGAGCACGTCACACTCGAGCGTGAGCTGGCACGGTTCAAGCGTCACACCGACCAACGTTGGTCGGAACTGGTTTACGACGGCTTGTGGTACTCACCGTTGAAGACCGCGCTGGAGGCTTTCGTCGCCAACACTCAGGAACACGTGTCAGGGGAAATCCGGATGGTGTTGCACGGCGGCCACATTGCGGTCAACGGCCGGCGCAGCGCCGAATCGCTCTACGACTTCAACCTCGCCACCTACGACGAGGGGGACAGCTTCGACCAGTCCAAAGCCAAGGGCTTCGTGTATGTGCATGGGCTGTCGTCGAAAATCGCCGCGCGCCGGGACTTGGCCGCCGATCAACAATGACCACCCACGAAGGATCGCTCTGGGGTGGCAGGTTCGCTGACGGCCCAGCCGATGCGCTGACCGCGTTGAGCAGATCCACCCACTTCGATTGGGTGCTGGCGCCCTACGACATCACCGCATCGAGGGCGCACACCGTGGTGCTGTTTCAGGCCGCGTTGCTCACCGAAGATCAGCGCGACGGCCTGCTGGCCGGAC
>DAIODV010000056.1:13643-13998 GCA_036746615.1 Mycobacterium sp. | reverse complement strand
GGCATCTCATAGCTGAAGCTCTCCTCGTTGAACACCTTCTGGTATTCGTAATCCAGACCGAGCCCGCCGTATTCGCGCGGAAAGCAGATTCCGGCGAATCCACCTTCATACAAACGCTTTTGGAGTTCGCGGGCCCGCTGCCAGCAGCTTTCCTCGTCGCGGTGCGCGGCCGGCGGATGTGCGGGGTCGATCGGCGGCATGTTGTCAGCCAGCCAGGCTTTCGCCCGGGCACGGAACTCATCGACGCTTTCAACGCCGGTAGATGCCGCCGTCATCACGCGGACCTCGGGGCTCGGTTTCCTGCCTCCTGCCACTGATACACCAGCAGGTTGTGCTCTTCGGGCGTGCCGAACAT